>JAYUYU010000694.1:0-10417 GCA_043752365.1 Myxococcales bacterium
GCTCCGTTCCATCGGAATAACCGATGCTTGGCTTAGGTTGCTTCGATATCAGCGAGCCGCGAAGGCGCCCAAATGCGAGCCTTTGCTGACCGCGACGACCTTGCGTTTCACCAAGTCGTCCACCGTGTCGCGGATGGTCTCGCCGGGGTCTCGCGCCGTGAAACCCAACTCGCGCTCGGCCTTGTCGGCGCTGCAGTACCAGAAGTACTGAGCCATCTCGACGCTGACTTCGTCGACCGGCGCACGCCCACCAATGGCCTCTACTGCTTTGGTGAACAGCTGGTTCAGCCCCAGCGCAAACGACCGCGAGCTTGGCATGCGCAGCAGTGGCGCCTTCACGCCGCTGATGCGTTCCAGGCGCTGAAAGAACGCGGCGATGGTCATGTTCTTCGCGTTCAACAAGTAACGCTCGCCGGCGCGTCCGCGCTCGAAGGCCTGCAGCAAACCGAGCGCCGCGTCACGCGCGTCCACGAACGCCATGCCGCCCGCTGGAATGGCCGGAATGGAACGCTCCAAGAACAGCCGAACGTCACCGGTCGACGACTCACGCAAATCACCCGGTCCGAGCAGCAGGCTCGGGTTGACGACCACGACCTCGAACACGCCAGGGCGATTGGCGTCGAGCGCGGCCCGCTCCGAGTACAGCTTGGTGCGATAATACGGCCAGCGCGCGATGATTTCGAGCGGGGCGCGGCAGCTCTCGTCGGCAATGCGGTCGGCGTCGCGGCTGACGGCCAGGGTGCCACTGGTGCTCGCGACCACCACGCGTTTGAGGCCGGCAGCCTGCAGCGCCTTGAGCGCGTGTTGGGTGCCAAGCACGTTGTCGCGATGCAACAGCTCCGCGTCGTGGCGATCGCGCGAAACGCGCCCCGTGACCAAGAAGGCGCCGTCCGCGCCGCGCGCGCTGTCGGCGACGGCCTGCTCGTTCAGAATATCGACGGGCGCGACGTCCACGCCGTGCACAGTGCCGCCGCTCTTGGAGACCGCGATCACGTGGTGGCCGCGCTCGGCGAGTGTCTTCACCAGATGCGCACCCAAAAAGCCTGTCGCGCCGGCGACCCAAAACTTGCTCACGACCCAGCGCTCTCCAGCTGAAACACTTTTTGGAAGGTGAACAGCAGCTGAATGTTGTTGCTCTTCACGGTGCCCGACATGAACTCAGCCGGCGACGGTGTGTAACGCTCGCGTACGATGCGCGTGAACATGTCCGGCGTCGTCTTCAGTACGCAGTCGGCGGGCGACGCCACCTTGCCGTTGACGACCTCGCAGCTTTGGTCGGTGACCCGCACCGTCCAGCGCTCGCTGTCGCCCAGCGAGAAATAGAAGCTGATCGGCTGCCCGACGCTGCCGGCCTTGAAGCGCTGCTCCAGCTCGCGAAACACGGGCTCCAGCGACTCGGGCTCCGGCTCCGGCAGCGCTTCGCGCACTTCGTCGGCCTTCAGCTCGCGCGTGTCGAGGATTTTCCCCTGGCTCAGCAGCACTACGGCGCGCTGCGCCAGCCGCGTGATGATGCGCGATGCCTCGGCCGACGAGAGGCCGGCAGTCAGCCGCTGCATCTCCCGCACTTCCAGTGGCGCGCCAATGCGTGCCTCGACTTCGCGATGCTTGGGCACGGTGGCGCCTTTGGGCAAGGCGCGGTGCGTGCCGCCCAACCAAACTGGCAAAATGTCGACCTTGTGGTGCAGCGCCAAATGGCCCACCGCCGACTTGAACTCGTGGACTTGGCCGTCGGTGCTGCGCGTGCCTTCCGGGAAGATCAGCACTGTCTCGCCGTTTTCGAGCAGGTCGCCGGCTTGGCGCAAGGCCTGGCGCAGCGAGCTGCCGCGCGGCATGGGCGCCAGGTTGGTGAAGTTCTCGAAGAAGGCCTTCCTGTACTTGTTGCCTTCGAAAAAGTAGTCCTGTGCGGCCAACGACACCATTTTTTCGCCGTAGCTACCAAGCGCGTACTTAACCAGGCCCATGTCCAGGTGGCTGGCGTGGTTGGCGGCAATGATGGTGTTGCGGTTGTGGGGCACGAACGCGCGTCCCGTCACCTTGGTTCGCAGCACGCGATCGTAAAAGCCGTGCTGCGCCATGCCCATCCAGGCCATCGCGGCTTCGCGCAGCGGCTCGGGAATGTCGAGGTCGAGCGTGTCTTCTTTCTCGATCGATTGCGTGGTGGCCAGGCGCCGGGCGCTCTGCGCTTCGCGCACGAAGGCTTCCACGTCCGCGACCGTCTGCGCGCTGGCGACCCGCTCGGCGTCCAGCGAGCGACCAAGCTCGGTCTCGATGGCGACCAACAGCTCGAGCAGCATCAGCGAATCGAAGGCCAAGTCGCCGCGCAGCGCCTGGCTGGGGGCAATTTTCGAGACCGGGCGACGCGCGATGGTCGCGATGGTGCTGCGCACAATCGACGCCGCACCGTCGACCGGACCCGTCGGTCGCTCCAGCTCCTGGCTGCGCTCACGCCGCTCGATTTCGGCGCGCACTTCCCCGCGCCGCACCTTACGGGTGGTCGTGCGCGGCAGATCTTTGTCGAAGATCATCAGCAGCGCTGGCTTTTGCGCGTTGGGCAGCTTGGACAGCGCGTCGTCCAGCTCACGTTTGGCGCGGGCGCGCTGTACGGCCGGCGGATTGTCGGACTCGCGATCGGCGACCGCGACGCAGGCGATGCGCTCACCACCGCGGCCATCCGGAATGCCGAGAATGCACAGCTCTTTAACGCCTTCGACGCGGCCAATGCGCGCTTCCAGGTCGTCCGGGTAGACGTTTTCGCCGTTCGAGCCGACGATCACGTCCTTGGCGCGACCGACGATCGATAGCCGCCCGCGGCGATCGAGCTTGCCGAGATCGCCGGTGCGTAACCAGCCGTCGCGGTCGATGACCTGCGCGGTGGCGTCCGGATCGTCGGAGTAGCCCAGCATCACGTTCGGGCCGCGCGCCAAAATTTCGCCGACGCCTGCGGGGTTCGGTTGATCGATGCGGATTTCGACGCCCGGGATGGGGCGACCCACGTTGCCAGGCCGAGCCTTCGGACCAGCGTTGGCCACCGTCAGCACGGGCGAAGCCTCAGTGAGGCCGTAACCTTCGGCCAAGTGCATGCCGAGTCCGGAAAACAACTTGTGCGTGCGCTCGGGCAAGGCGGCGCCGCCGCTGACCAGGTAGCGCAGCTTGCCGCCGAAGGCGTGGTGCACGGTGCCGAACAGCAGCTTGCCGCCGTCCACACCGACCGATTTACCCAAGCTGCGGTTGAGCTCGACCGCGACATCGAACAGCTTGGCCGCCACCGTGCCGTGCTCGGCCACGCGCGCCAGAATGCGGCGCTCGAGCATTTCCCACAGCGCGGGCACACCGATAAGCCCGGTAATTTTTCCCTCTTTTAGGCCAAATTCGAGGCGTTCGGCGTTCAGCTCGTCAAGGTAGACGATGCGCGCGCCGCGCGAGAGAGGCAGCAACATGCCGCAGGTCAGCTCGAACGTGTGGTGCAACGGCAGCACCGAAAGCACGCGGTCGCCCTTGCCGAGCGGGAACAGCGGCGCGAGCGCTGCCACCAGCGCCGACAGGTTGGCGTGCGACAGCTCGACGCCCTTGGGGGTGCCGGTGGTGCCGCTGGTGTAAATCAACGCGGCCACGTCGTCGGCCTGCACCGCGAGGCCAATGCCCATCGGCCCCTTGAGGCTCAGCTGGTGGTAGTCGAAGAACGTAACGCCTTCGAGCGAGGCCGCAACACGAGCCTGCACCTTGAAATCGGAAACGAACACGCGGGCGCGCGAGGCGCGTTGCAGGTTGGCGGCCACGTCGGCGTCCACCGCAGCGTCCAGCGGCACCACGGTCGCGCCTGCCATCAAAATGCCGAAGAACGAGATGGCCCACGAGGGGTGGTTGGCGGCTGCCAACAGCACGCGATCGCCCGGCTTGACGCCCGCGGTGATCAAACGAGCCGCCGCCGCGCCGGCTTGCTCACGCCATTCGCGGAACGACAGGCGCGAGAGCCCACCGTCTTCGGTGCGCTGCAGCGCCACCGCCAGCTCGAAGCGGTCGGCCATTTCGTCGAGCAAGGCCGGCAGGGTTTGGTGCGGCTCAGGCGCGCGTTTCGGGCGCTTCAGGCGCTCGTCAATTTGCGGAAAAACCCATTTTTCGAGGCCCGGAGCGTGCACTTCCAGGAACCATTTGCGCCAGTCGATCTTCTCGGGCGTCCACGGCACGCGGGCCTGCTCTTCGGGCGACAAGCGGGCGTAGGCGGCGCGCGTGTTGTCGCAGCGAAAGACGTATTCGAACTGGGCCACGAAGGGCAGGAACACGCCCAAAATGTTGCCGACGTTCTCCTGCTGCCGCGCAAAGCTGGAGATGGCGTCCGCTGCTGGGTCAAGCAGCGGCGCGACCGGGCCGAGCGCCACCTTCTTCAGCAAGCCGGCGAGCGAGCGGGCCCCCTTCGCGATTTTGTGCGGGCCAATGTCCTCGAACTTCTCCTTCGAGAGCATGGCGCCTTCGAAGTGCGACTGCAGGTAGCTAAGCACCGGGCCGCCCCTGCCGCTGCGCTGGTAGTACTTGCGCTTGTACAAGCCCGAGAGCTCGAAGAAGCGCCGCATGGTGCACGGGTTCGAGTCGCTGGACCCCAGCTGATAGACGGTCTTGTGCCGACCCTCGAGTAGCTCACCCAGCGCCAGCGTCAGCCCCGCCGCGACCATGTCGCACGGGATTACGTCGAGGAAATTTTCGGAGCCCGGGATTTGTAGACCACCCTCCCGGATGATGTAGATGAGCGGCGCGCTGGTGTTGATGCCCTCGTTCCAGCCCGGGAACGGGTACTCGTTGGTCGATTCGACCACCGCAGGCCGCACAATCGCCACGGGCAAACCCGAGGCCAGTGCGATCTGCTCGCCCAGCGCCTTGGTGTACGTGTACGTGTTCGGAAAACCCCAAAATTGAGCGCGTTCCATGCCGAGGTCGGCCAGCTGCCCCTCGACGAACTTGCGCTTCACCTTCGCCACTTCGGCTTCGAGCACGCTGCCGCGCGCTGGCTCGCCGCGCTTGTGCAGGTTCTTTTTGGCGTCGTCGAGGAAGTTACTTTGGCGGAACGCGTCGTTCGAGCGATGCCGCGCCTGCTCGATCACGTCCATGCACTCGGAAATCTCGCGGTCTGGATCCCAGTGAGACTTCTCGAGCTCGGCGGCGCGCGGGAACGGGAAGTCACGCGGGTCGGACTCCGGCACGTAGCCAGTGCGGCTGCCGGCCACGAAGCAGGTGCTGGTGTGGAGCAGCGGCAAGTTGCCGAGGTCACGGGCCAAGCCGACCAGGTTGTTCACACCGAACGCGTTCACTTCCAGCGCTTCGTCCAACGGCGGATCGAAATCGACGACACCGGACACGTTGACCACCACGTCCACGTTGCCGCGCAGCGACTCGCGCAAGTCGGCGTCGAGCCCGCAGTACAGCTTGATCACGTCGCCCGCTATGGGCGTCACCTTCGAGCGCAAAAAGTCCGGAAAACCGAGCCCGTGCTCGCCCCGCAGCGCGTCCAGCACTTCACTGGTCGCTACTTCTTCGTCGTAGCGTTGCTGCGCGTCTTTGCCGCGCTTGGGCCGCAACGTCAGGTAAATGTGGCCAATGTCGGGGTAGCGGCTGAGCAAAAACGCCCACCACACCTTGCCCAAAAACCCGGTGCCGCCAACCACGACCAAGCGCTTGCCGGCCAACAGCCGACCCAGCTCCAAGCGCGGCACCGCACCATTCGTCGTCGTGGCTAGCGCGGTCTCGGGACGTTCCGCCATCTCAGGAATGGCCCCCGCTCTGGCCTGCCGGCAGCGTTACGTCGCCCATCACAATCGGCGGGACGTGCAGGCAGGTGATGTCGAGCGTCTTGTTCTGGCCGTTCTTGGCCTTGTAGAGCGCATCTTCCATGTTGGGCGATGTCTCGTAGCCCAGCAGCTTGGGAATGTACTCGTTGTCGGCTCCGACCACGATCACACGGCCGATGTGCTGGCGGCCATTTTCGCCCCAATACCACATGAAGAACGGGTGCGCGGGGTGGTAGGCGTGGCCCGAGCGGAACATTTGAATCAGCGCCGGGTCTTTGGCGAACTTTTCTTCGTACTTCTCGCGCAGCACGTTGGCGTCGCGGGTCTCGGGCAGCAGGCGATGCACGAAGTCGATGTACGGCGCATGCTGCTCGTGATCGAACTTGTCGGTGCACGGGTGGGTAATGATGAGCGTGCCGCCCTTCTTCACCAGCGGCGCGCCGCGGTACATGTTGAACAAGTAGCCCTGCGCCAACACCTGCACCAACAGCGGGTTCAAGAAGGCGTGCACGTTGTACGGGCTAATGAACGGAATGCCCGTGACCAGCACGTCGGCCTGCCCCTCGATGGGCACGCAGTACTGCTCGAAGTTCTTCTCGATGATGCGCGGGTGCACGTCCGCGGTCGCGCCCGCATACACGCTGGTCAGCCCGTAAGGCGCCGGAAAGCGGTTGAAAATGGCCTGCCGCGCCGGCTGCGGCAAGCGCGCGGTCGTCATGACCAGGCCCTTCAACATGGCCTTTTCACGACCCGAAAGCTCGTCCTCGTTCTTCATCAAAAAGTCGAGCGACTTGTCGAACATCTGATTGTTGACGGTCGCTTCGATGGTGAAAATATTGAGGTGCTCGTGGGCCAGCTTGCCCATGCGTTCGATATCGCGCGCCAGCTGCGAGCCACCCGGGTCCATGTAGCTGTCGCTCTTGCGAATCGACGTCGGGTTGTGGTGCGGGCGCAGGCTCTTGTAGCTGCACAGGCCCACCGCCACGCTCTTCATGCCGCCGTTCATGGGCACGAAGTTCAGGTTCACGTAGATCAACAAGTCGCTCTCGGCCGCGCGCCGATTCAGCTCCAGCACCTCGCCATGCGGCGTGGTGCCAATCTCGACCATGTTGTCTTTGTCTTCGGCGTCGTGGTTGTAAAGGCGATCCGGCCAGTAGGCGTCGAAGATCTTATCGCCCACTACCCAGCGAATTTCGCTGCCCTTCATGCGCCGGTGAATACCGGTCGCCACGATGATCTCGATGTCGCTGACGCCGTGGTCGGCCAGCATCTCGAGCACTATGGTCAGAATGCGCTCGCGCACGTCGGGGCGCTTCATCGGCGGCAGCGGCACCGAAATGTCGTCGATCGCAATCGCCACGCGCATGCCCGGCCGCAGCTTTGCGTACAGCGGGTCCGAGCCGAGCGGATGATTGATGGCGTAGCGAATGGCCGCGTCCGGATCGCGCAGCGCCACCATCGGCGGCTTGGGGTAAATAACGCGAGTTCCAGCCGGTAAATCCACCTCCACCAGGCGGTCGCCGGAAAATAGAACTCGAGGAGCGCTATCGCGCTCCAACGTGACGAGACTGGGATGATTCATGCAGCGCGACTCAGATCGAAACTCGGCCAGCCATACGCTTTGGCAAGCCAGGAAAGACGCTTGTCAGGGTTCACGGCAGCCGGATGCCCCACCACGCTGAGCATCGGCACGTCGGAGTAGCTATCGCTGAACGCGAAGCAGTCTGCCAAATCGTAGCCTTTGGCGGCTGCATGCTCGCGGATCAGGCGCGCCTTTTCGGGCCCCGCCACGACGGGCTTCAGCAGCTTGCCGGTGGCAATTCCGTCTTTCATTTCAAGACGATTGCCCATTACCTCGGCGCCACCAAAGTAGTCGGCCAAGCGCTCGAGCACGCACTCCAGCGCGCCCGACACCAAGACCACGTCGTGCCCTGCTGCCCGGCTCTTCTCGATCAGGCCACGCGCACCAGGATAAAGTGACGGACGCATGACGTTGTCGAATGCTTCTTGCGCCAACAGCATCATGCGGTCTTCGCTGGTGCCGGCGTACGACGAGAACAGCATCTCGTTGAAGGTGCGGCGATCGACCATCTCGGCGAGCATCAAGCGCGGCGCGTCGAGCAGCGCGCGACCGAGCTTCAACGCGCTTTGCAGCGGCGTGCCCTGGTTCATCAGATAGTAAAGAGTCGGGTGAACCAGGTTGGACGAGACCAGGGTCCCATCGACGTCGAAGTAACAGGCAGCCACGGCTTGGTGCGTGGTGGGGTCCAACGGCCCGCGCCCCGAGTCAATCCCAGCGGTCAACCCACTGAAATGATTGACTAGCCGGGCGGCCGACCAGCGCGACTGAAACCAGCAGCTCAGCCTTGCATGCGGCATTCTAGCCAGCGGGTCAGCCAGGTGGACGGAACGCACAATTCCAGAAACTTCGATGGGCGGGCCGCGCTGAGGACGGCGGCCTACACGGGGCTGTCTGTGGCGGGCTTGCTGACCGCCAATCCACTCGGCTTCGTCGGCCTCAGCTTCATTCGTGAGGCACGCCGTCGGTGGCTTGGCAGCAAGCTGCTGATTGCGCGCCGCGAGGACCTCCCAAGCCCCAATGGCTTCGCGCAGGCCGCGTACTTGCCGGCATCAGGCTGGGCTCCTGGCTCCCCTGAACGGCAGGCACGAACGCAGAGCACGTGTATATTGCGCGCGTGCCGAGCTCCGAAACCCTCACGCGCGGTGTGCGCGTGGTCGTCAATGCCCGTTATTCGTCCTCTCATTCGGATCCCGCCAAGCGCGAGTGGTTCTTCCTCTACACCGTGACCATCAGCAACGAGGGTGAAGACACGGTGCAGCTCGTCAACCGCCACTGGGTGATCATGAACGCCAACGGCCACGTCGAAGAAGTGCGCGGCCCCGGCGTCGTCGGCAACCAACCCACGCTCAAGACCGGCGAAAGCTTCGAGTACACCTCGGGCTGTCCGCTCAAAACGCCCTTCGGATCCATGCACGGCAGCTACGAAATGGTAACCCAAGCCGGCGAAGCCTTCCTCGCCGAAGTCGCGCCCTTCGCCCTGCGCGAATCCGAAACCTTTCACTGAGCTAAAGGGTCGCCGCCTCGTAGCAGGGCGCGTCCACAA
Source organism: Myxococcales bacterium (assembly GCA_043752365.1). Classification (GTDB taxonomy): domain Bacteria; phylum Myxococcota_A; class Polyangia; order Polyangiales; family Polyangiaceae; genus PMG-095. The sequence continues at coordinate 8,903 of JAYUYU010000694.1, forward strand.
GCCAGCGCGCCCGATCCGGGCAGCGCTCCACGACTCCGCCCGCCTTGCAGCCGCGCACGCGCGGTTCCGCGACGGCGGCTGGCCGCCACGTCGCCCGGCGGCGGCCGCCAGACGTCGCGCGGCAGGTGACGCAATCAGCCCGAATTCTGCGGAGCCTCGGCTCGGCATGCCGCTGGCAGTGCTGCTGAAAAGATTGCCTGCTCACGACGGCCCCAAGCTTCTAGACGTCGTGCGGCGTGCGCTGCGCGTCCGTCACTACAGCGCACGAACCGAAAAGGCCTATTGCGCGTGGATACGTCGCTTCATCATCCATCACGATAAACGCCACCCCAACACACTGGGCGCCCGCGAAGTGCAGCAGTTCCTCGACCACCTTGCCCGTGACCGAGGCGTGAGCGCCAGCACGCAGAATCAAGCGCTCGCGGCGTTGCTCTTTCTTTACAACCACGTCCTAGCCGTCACGCTCGAGAAACAACTCACGCTGGTGCGCGCGCAAAGGCCGCAGCGCATTCCGGTCGTGCTGACGCCAAGTGAGGTGACCACGCTGCTCGCTCAGCTCAGGGGACCGGCGCTGCTGATGGCCAGCTTGCTGTACGGAGCGGGACTACGGCTCCTTGAATGCGCGCGGCTCCGCATCAAGGACGTCGACTTCGAACGCCGCGAAATTCGCGTCCACGACGGCAAGGGCAGGAAAGATCGGCTCGTCCCCCTACCCGTTGCACTCGCGAGCAGCCTCACGAACCACATTCGGCAAGTCGAACGGCAACACCAAGCGGACCTGAGCGAAGGGGCGGGCTACGTCGAGCTACCCGGCGCATTGCGCGTGAAATTCCCGAACGCGCCACGCGAATGGCGGTGGCAATGGCTCTTCCCCGCCACGCGCAAATACCTCGACCCCAAAACCAGGGAGCGGCGCCGCCACCACCTCCACGAAACCGTCCTCCAACGCGCGGTCCGACAAGCCGCCCAAACCGCAAGGCTCACCAAGCGCGTCAGCTGCCACACGCTGCGCCACTCCTTCGCCACCCACCTCCTCGAAACCGGCTACGACATCCGCACCATCCAAGAGCTCCTCGGCCACCGCGATGTCGCCACCACCATGCTCTACACCCACGTCCTCAACCGCGGCCCCCTCGGCGTCCGCAGCCCCCTCGACACCCTCCCCCAAACCCAGAACTCCCTTAGCGCGTTATCCAGACCTGCCCTTATCCCCTCACCCTCCACATTTCAGCCGCAAATCGAGCCCAAGCTGGCGCACAACGGGCGAGTTAGGCAGCACCACCACGCGGGCTATCCCAAAGCCGTGCAACCCAATTATAGTTGGGTGGGCGAGGTCGGTCGCGTTCAGTGAGGCCCGCTCTCGAGTCAGATGGACATAGAAATTGACCAGCGGACAATTTGGTTTGTCATTCCCATTCTTTGCTTCATCGTCTACGGAATCGTGCGAAATCGTGGTCTGAAAGGCGCAGCCTTCGGTACCCCCCTGCGAGAGCAGATCGCGGATATTGACCTTAG
>JAYUYU010000695.1:0-10415 GCA_043752365.1 Myxococcales bacterium
GACCCCTGGTCCCTGACCCCTGACCCCCAAGCCTCAAGCCTCAAGCCTCAGGATCCCTGCGTCCACGCCCAACCCGGGGCGTTCAGCAAGCCCAGGCTGAGGCCCAAGAAGACGCCGCGCAAGACTTCGCCTGGTTCGGCCATGCCGGAGGCGGCGAGCGAGCCGCCCAGGTCTTCGAGCGAACGCTTGTGGGGCGCGTGCTCGATGGCGCGGCGTTCACCCAAGCTGAGGCCAAATTCAGCGGGATCGCGGCGCAGGGACGAACCGCGATGCAGCGGCAGGCGGCGAATCGGCGAAAGCCAAGCTGCCACTTCGTTCACGGTAAAGCGCTCGCGAACGATGCGGCTTACCACGGGCAAAATCGAGATGCGCTGCATGTGCACGGGGTGCTCGACGCGCGCCGCCGTGAACGTGAGCATGCCGTCGCCGAACGCGAACAGACCGCGCAGCTGCATCTCGGCGCCGCTGCCGTGAAGCGCTACCAGCTTGCCATCCTCGAACGCGAGCCGCAGCTCCCCGTGCGTACCTTCCACGTGTAGCTCACCGGTTTCGCCGTTGAGCGCGATGGCAAAGACCAAGGCCGGCAGCTCCGGGCGCACGAGCGCACGACGGAACGGCAAGCCCGGCATGGGCGCGGCCGGCACGCTGTTGCGACTGTTGGGCGGCGGCGCGGCCGTCGTTGGGCGCAGCACCGGCTGCGGGCTGGGCAGCTTGATGGCCGCGGGCTCGAGTTGACTGGGCATGCGCGTCACTTGGTGCGTGCCGCTGCGCGACGGCATAACACCGAGCGCCGAAAGCCACGGTACTAGCTCCGAGTCGTCGAGCGACAGCTGCGAAGCTTGCGCCAAGCGCCGCAGCGCGTCGGCGAACTCCTGCGCGCTCGAGAAGCGATCGGCTGGCGCTTTGGCGAGGGCTTGGCGCAGCACGTCGCGCAGGGGCGGGGGCAAATCAGCCCCATATTTATCGAGCGCCGACAGATCGGCCTCGTAAATTTTCGTGAGAATGTCGAACTCGTTCTGACCGGAGAACAGCGGTCGCGCGATCAGCATTTCCGACAGGACGATGCCGACCGTGAACAGGTCGCTCCGCGGATCGACCTCGACGCCCATCACCTGCTCGGGCGACATGTAGCCGACCTTGCCCTTCAGCTCACCCGGGTAGGTCCGGCGATCGACGTAGGCGCTGCGCACGATACCGAAGTCCGCCAGCTTCACGTCGCCGGCCCGCCCGATCAGCACGTTGCCGGGCGACACGTCGCGGTGCACGATGGACAGCGGGTTGCCGTTTTCATCGCAAGCGTCGTGTGCGAACGCCAGGCCCGACAGCACCTCGTGGGCAATGAACAGCGCGGCTCCCAGCGGAAAGCGCTCACGCCGCCCCGAGACGTAGCGGAGCAGCTTGGCCAGCGAGACGCCCTCCACGAACTCCATGGCCATGAACAGCTCGCCCTGGCTCTCACCGAAGTCGATGACCTGGACGATGTTGGGATGGCACAGCGGCGCCGAGATGCGCGCCTCGTCGCAGAACATGGCCACGAAGCGCGAGTCTTGCGCCAGCTCCGGCAAGATGCGCTTGAGCGCGACCTTTTTTGCGAAACCGTGGGGCCCACCGCGAAAGGCCACGAACACTTCGGCCATGCCGCCGAGGCCCAGCCGTTCGCCGAGCTCGTACGGTCCGAGCATGGTGCGCGCGGGCCGTCTACTTTGCATGGATTCCGTTCAGCGTAGCTCGGAACCCGCGTCCATTCTCAGAAAAATCAAGATCTTTTGCGGCACGCTTTGGACTACGGTTTGCGGAGTGAGCGAGGAGCGCACATCACCCCACTCGATCCGCAAGGCAAGCGCTGACGTGATCAGGGTTTCCGGAAAACGGCGCGTGGTTGCCATCACTGGCGCCGCGAGCTTTTTGGGCCTGAACCTGATTGGGCTGCTCGAGGACGATCCGCGCGTCGCGAAGATCGTCTGCCTCGACCGAACTTCGCCGCCCACCGTGGGGGTCAAGTCGCGCTACTACGAGCTCGACCTAGTACATCCTGCAGCCGAGGAACGGCTCTCCGAGGTGTTCGGAGCGGAGGCCGTAGACACCGTCGTGCATCTGGGCCTGCTGGAATCGCCGTCGCGCGAGACCAGCCACAGCCACGAGCTCGAAGGCGTCGGCACGATGCAGGTGCTCAACGCATGCCGACGCGCCCGCACCCACAAGCTCATCGTCAGAAGCTTTACTTGGCTGTACGGCGCCCGCGCGACCAACCCTGCCTTCTTGTCCGAGAAGCACACGCTGCGCGCACAAAACACCGATCCGTTCTTCCAGGACAAACTGGCGGTCGAGGAACAGCTGCTGCGCTTTCGGCAGCCTGGACAGGGTCGCGTCGTCACGGTGCTGCGCACGGCGCCCATCGTCGGCCCCAGCGCCGACAACTTCGTCGGTCGTTACTTGCGCTTGGCGCGCGTCCCAACCGTGATGGGCTTCGACCCGCTGTGGCAGTTCTTGCATGAGGCTGACGCGGTCGCCGCGCTCAAGCTCGCGGTCGATCGCGACGTGCCTGGCGTGTTCAATCTGGCCAGTGAAGGCGTGTTGCCACTCAGCATGGCAATCCGCCTTTTGGGACGCGCTCGCCTGCCGCTGCCACGCCCCCTACTACGCCCCACCCTGGCCGCTCTGTGGTTGACCAAAGTGGGCGATGCGTCGCCGGCCCTGCTCGACTACCTGCAATACGCCTGCGTCGCCGACACCTCGCTGGCCAAGAGCCGCTTGGGCTTCGTTCCTGTGTTCTCGAGCCGCGAGGCCCTGAGCGACTTCGCGGGCGCTGAGCAACTGCGTGAGGCCAAGCTGCTCTCGGAGAGTCCGGCGTGACCCGAAAAGACAAAAAGCAAGAAAAGCTCGCCTCCCGGCGGCCCTCGACCGAGCGCGACGACAAGCAGCTCAAGGGCAAGCGTAAGCGCAAAGAAGCCGGCACTGAGACGCGGGCGCTCCGTTCACGCAGCGAAGCGCCCAAGCCTCGCGGCAGCGACGGCAAGTCCAAGAAGCGCCGTGAGCGCAGCGGGGCGACGGAAGCCGCGCCGGCTGCCGCGGTCGCGCCGCCGACGACTCCCGCCATCGACACCGAAATTCTCCCGCACCTCAACCTCGACAGCAGCTATGAGCTCACCGCCGATGGCGACGACCTCGACGACCTCGACGCGCTCAGCGCTGACGCGCCCGAGCTCGGCATTGGCGCGCGCGTGGTCGCGCCGCACGTGCGCTTCGAAGAAGACGCGCTCGAAAGTTTCCAGCCAACCGCCGCCAGCACGGGCGACGTCGAGGACCAAATCCGCGCGCTCGAAGCGCGCTTGGACGGCTTGATTCAAGGCGCGAGCCGCGTCGACAACGCCGCGCCGCTGATGGCCACGCCCTCGGCTCATCTCGAAAGCGAAGCCGAGCGCGAGGCGCCCAGCGCCGAAGCCATCGCCGTGGAAAGCGCCGCCGAGCTGGCTGGCAGCCAGTATTACGTACAGAAATGGGGCCGGAAGGGCCTACGCAGCCGCGCCGAAGAAGTCGACGAATTCGGGCTGGACCGCAGCTTCGACGCCAAGCTCCGGCCGGTACTGGATTTTCTGTACCGCCGCTACTTTCGCATTCAGACAGACGGCATCGAGAACGTGCCGAACGAAGGCCGGGCCGTCATCGTCGGCAACCATTCGGGCTCCATTCCGATTGACGGCCTGATGCTGCGCGCAGCCTTGCGCCTCGATCACCCCGCCAACCGAGACCTGCGCTGGCTGGCGGAGGATTTCTTGTTCTATCTGCCGTTCGCTGGCGTTTTCATGAATCGCGCGGGCGCCGTGCGCGCCTGCCAAGAGAACGCCGAGCGGCTGCTGCTGCGCGACAACCTGATCGCGGTCTTTCCCGAAGGCGTGCAGGGCATCCGCAAGCTCTTCCGTGATCGCTACCGGCTGCAGCGCTTTGGGCGCGGGGGCTACATTCGGCTGTGCTTGCGCACACGCGCGCCGCTCATCCCCTGCGCCATCATCGGCGGCGAAGAAGCCAGCCCGCTTTTGTACCGTTTCGACGCCCTGGCTGACTTACTGCGCATTCCTTACCTGCCCGTTACGCCTACCTTCCCGGCCCTCGGAGCGCTGGGCCTGGTGCCAGCGCCCACCAAGTGGCGCATCAAGTTCGGTGAGCCCATGCGCTTCGACAACTATGGCCCCGAGGCTGCCGACGACGATTTGCTGGTCGGGCGTCTGTCGGAGCGCGTGCGCACTACGATTCAAAGCATGCTCGAAAACGGGCTCCAGAAGCGACGCAGCGTCTGGTTCTGAGGCAAAGCGAAGCGTCGATGAAAATGCAGGCGCTCTCCGGCGTCGCCGTCGTGGACAAGCCGCGCGGCTTGACGAGTCACACCGTGGTGGCGCAAGCGCGCCGCCTGTTCGGTCGCAAAGACATCGGCCACGCCGGCACGCTCGACCCGATGGCGACTGGGGTGCTTTTGGTGCTGGTCGGTCAGGCCTGCAAACTCTCGGGCTACCTCACGGCGGACTCCAAGCGCTACGCGGCGGAGGTATTCTTCGGGCGCGCCACCGACACGCTGGACGCGGAAGGCAAGACCACCGTCGAAGCGCCGTTGAGTGCCGGGCAACTCTCGCTCGAGGCCGTCGAAAGCGCGCTGGCGGCCGAGCGAGCACGCACCGAACAGACGCCGCCGGCCGTGAGCGCCATCAAGGTCGACGGCGAGCGAGCGTACGCGCTGGCTCGCAAAGGCCAGGCACCCGAGCTACCGCCCCGCCCCGTTCAGGTGCTGGAGCTGCGCATTCTCGAGCTAGCTCCACCGCTCCTGCGCTGTGAGCTACACGCCTCCAAGGGCTACTACGTGCGCTCGCTGGCCCGCGACTTGGGCGAGCGGCTAGGCGCCCCCGCTCATTTGTCAGCGCTGCGCCGGCTGGCCAGCGGCCCTTTTTCGCTCGCACAAGCCGCGGCCTGGCCCGCCAGCGAGCCCCCGCCGCTGATGGGGCTGGCGGAGGCTGCCACGTCGGTCCTGCCCGCCTGCCGCATCAAGGAAGAGGCCGTGTTGCGCGCCCGTCAGGGCAAGCTGCTCAGCCCCGACGACTTTAGCGAGCTGCCCTGCGTCGAAGGCCTGGGGGCGTGGCTGACCCCCAGCGGCGAGCTGGTGGCCATCGGTTCGACGAGGGGCGAGCTCAAGGTCGCGCGCGGCTTCAACAGCGAGTCGTAAAGCTCAGCGGACCACCACGTCTGCCGCGAGGCCCCGCCGCTCCAGCCGGGAGCGCAGTCGCTCAGACAGCTCCGCGTCGACCAGGCTGGGTGGCAGATTCAGCTCCACCGAAACGTGGCCCGCCTCTGCCACGACTATTAACTCCGCCCCTGCGAAGCGCCCCTGCCCGATGTCGAGCCGCACGGCTCCCCGCCGCTGGTCGCCCCCCACGGCCATGCGACGCACCCAACGCTCGACCAGCTGCGTCACCTCTGCAACTGCGAGCGGTGTCAGCGCGGCGACCTGCGGGGTCAACGTGGCTTGCGCCACGCCACCCGCCGGGTTGATGAGGGAAAACCACTCGGCGACCTCGCCCCCGCCTCGCCCGACGCTCGCCTCGATCTCGGGGGCAAGCGACGGCAAAACGTCGGGCGTCGACAACATTTCCCGCTCCGGGAGTCGAGCGTCCGAACTTCGAGTTTCCGGGGTAAGCAAGGTCTGCCCCGCGCCTGTCGGGCGCTCGATAATTTTGCGAAAATGGCTGCGAAATTCTTCGTATTTACCAGTAGTTATGGGCTTGCTGGCGCTACGGGCAGGAGCGCAGTCCGGCCGACCGCTCGGCGAGACAGGGGGTAGGGGCTGAACCATACGTTCTCCTCGGTCAGTCCGCGCTTCGGGTTGCGTACCCAGGTTGCCGTCCGCTAGTAACTCTTGGAAGGAGGCTCGGCCCAAGACCGGGCATGGGATTTGGACTCGGCTCCACCAGCGCTTTCACCCGCAATTCTTTTCGCCATCGTACCAGCTCTCATCGCCGCGACTTTCGCTGCCGCTAGCTGGTCGGTCGGAGGTTTGTCCGACGCACGCCGCTCCGCGGTCAGCGAAGGCTTAACCGGGGGCGCTCGCCGGGCGCTCGAGCGCTACGCCGAGCAAGGCGGCGCCATGGAAGCCCGCTGGGTCGTGATTCGAGCTCTTGGCATCTCGCTCACGGCCTTGGTCATCGGCCAGCACCTGCCGCCCTTCAATGGCTGGATGCCCGCCGTCGCGGCAGTGGGTGCCCTGGTTGTCTATGGCATCCCGACTGAAATTGGTCGCGTGCTGGCTACGCGGAACCCGGAGCGTTCCGCGCCGGTGCTGCTGCGCCTGGTCGCGCCTATCGAGCTCTTGTTTGCGCCGATCGCCTGGCCCATCGTTTTGATCGGGCGCTTGTTCGAGCACAAGGCCGAAAGCCGTCCAACCCCAGCGCCTGGCCTGGTTGAAAGTGAAGTGGAAATGCTCGTGAACGAGGGCGAGCTGAGCGGCTCCCTCGGCCACGAGCAATCTGAGATGATCCGCAACGTGCTCGATTTCGGCGACATCACCGCCGGACAGCTGATGGTGCCCCGCACCCAAGTTCTCGCCATCGAGATCGACACGCCCGTCGCGGACGTACTGGCGCTAATCGCCGAGAGCGAGCACTCGCGCTACCCGGTTTATCGCGAGAACATCGACAACGTCGTGGGCGTGCTGCACTCGAAAGACTTGCTGCCGCCGCTGGCCCGAGGCGATCTCGAAAAAATCGGCCTAGCGTCGCTGGTCAGACAACCGGTCGTGTTCGTGCCCGAGAGCCAAGCCGCCGACAGCGTCCTGCGCGAAATGCGCGCCGGCAAGCAGCACCTAGCGGTCGTGCTCGATGAGTTCGGCGGCACCAGTGGCATTTTGACGCTCGAGAATTTGCTGGAACAAATCGTTGGCGACATTCGCGACGAGCACGACGTGGAAGAGCCGCCAATCGCCGACTTGGGCGACGGCAAGCTGCTGGTCGATGCCAGCGTCTCCATCGCCGATCTAAGCCGTTACCTAGGCGCCGAGCTACCGACGGACGGCGACTACCACACGCTCGCTGGCTTCGTGGTCGCCGAGCTTGGCACCGTGCCAGAAGTCGGCGTACGCCTGACCGCGTTCGACTTGGACTTCGAGGTCAAAGAAGCCGACGAACGCCGCGTGCTCAAGGTCGAAATCACTCGCAGGTCTTTGCCCGCTGAATCGATCGTGCCGCGCTCGTCGTCGCGCGTACCCGTCGCGAGCTGACGCAAGAAGCCCGAGACAACAGGCAGGCTGGCCCCGCACAAAAGCAAACAGGCCACCCGAAGGCAGCCTGGTCGCTTCGAGCTAGACGCCCGCTGCTACTGCGCTTGCGCGGCTTGGCCGATCTGCTTCAGCTTCTTGACCAACGTCTGGCCGGCCTCGAGCAGGCCGGTCTTTTCTTCGCCGGGCGTCGGGTTACCACGCAGCACCTCTTCCATGCCCGTGAGCTCACGACGGATGCTGAACAGCACGTCGGCTGGGCATACGAGCGACTGCGTGGAGGGGTCGACCGGAATGAACGTCGGATCTTCCGTGGCGGCTTCACCCTTGGTGTAGCGCTTGACGGTGACCTTCTTCTTGTCGGCCATCAGCTCGAACGACTCGGGCCACTTCTTGTCGGGGCCTTCTACCAGGAATGGCGCGGGCACCGGCTGCATCGACGCAATCGGCCCGAACGGCGTACCGCTGACCATGATTGACCAACGCACGACAGGCTTGGTTTGGCCTTCCAAGAACTCGAGCACGCCCTTCTTGTTGCGGCTGAGAACGCTCTGAATCTTCTCTTTTTGGTCGTTAGCTTCCGACGACGCCGTCGAGAAATGAACGAGCATGTTGAGCACGTCGGACTTGAAACGCCCGATGCCCTTGCCGCTCAGGTTCGTTCCGTCGAACGGGATGTTGAGCGCGCCGAGCTTGGCGACCTCCTCCTCCGGAAACTGAGCCTTGCCTAGCTTCTCTTTGGCGGTCTTGATGACGTCGGCCAGCTCCTCGATCTTCTTGTTGGCGGCCTCGACGTCCCGGGTCAGGTCCTTGGCGCCCTGCATGGCGGAATCGCTGCCCTTGCCGCGCTCGGAGGCGCCGCCTAGGGTGAACCCAACGAAGCCACCGACGACGGCGGTAATGATGGCCAGCACTAGCACCTTCGTCCGGCCGCCCTTTTGAGCGCGCATGACGTCGTCGCTCATTTCGATGCGGATGGCGGTGGGCTCGGCGCGGGGCGCGGCTGACGGCTCCATGGCCCCGTAGGGGTTGGAGGCGTCGACCATCGGCGCGGGGCGCGAGGTCTGTGACGTTGACTGGAAAGGCGGCGCAGGGATACCGACGCTTGGCTTCGGAATTCCCGCCGGCGGCGGGATCGAGGCCCCCGGACTTGTAGCCGGAGCGCTGACCGTCTTCTTACCGAGCCGGGCCTTTAAATCGATCTTGGGCTTCTTGTCCTCGGACATACTAGGCGTTCGCCGGTGTGTGGTCAGTGCGCGAAAGTGGGCGCTGGCCAGGTGGGCGACGGGCCGGGACACTACAGGCAGCTAACCGCCTGGGCAAGATTGAAATTCCGCTTCCAGCGTGAAGCCGTTGGGCCGGTCGGCAGTCCGCGCTTGGCTTGCGCTCGACGAGCCGACCAGTCTTTGACCCCAGCGCCGCTGGGGTGCCACCCTCCGGCGTCCCGATGGCAAGGGCCGAGCGTCATCCCCGCGTGTTGGTGGTCGATAACTACGACTCGTTCACCTACAACCTGGTGCAATGCCTGCTGGCGCTGGGGGCGGCGTGCAGCGTGCGCCACAACGACGCCACCAGCGTGAGCGAGGTGGTCGACGCGAAACCTGACGGCATCCTCATCTCGCCGGGGCCCGGCGCACCGAGCGACGCGGGTGTGACGCTCGAGCTGATTCGAGCGCTCGCCGGCTCCGTGCCGATCTTGGGCGTGTGCCTGGGCCATCAAGCCTTGGCGCAGGCGTTCGGCGCCCGCATCGAGCGTGCAGCCGCGCCCGTGCATGGCAAAACCTCGGCCGTGAGCCACGACGGACGCGGCGTGTTTCGACTGTTGCCCAGCCCCTTTTTGGCTACGCGTTACCACTCGCTGCTGGTGGCGCCGAGCAGCGTCCCCAGCGCGTTCGAGGTCAGCGCCACTACGGCTGCGGGGGAAATCATGGGGCTGCGGCATCGCGAGCTGCGGCTCGAAGGCGTGCAATTTCACCCGGAATCCATCCTGACCGAGCACGGGCCCAAGCTCGTGCAAAACTGGCTCTCCTGCCTATGACCACCGACACCCAGGTTCTTACCCCGCCCAAGTTCAGCGACGTCTACGCCGAGCTCATGAGCGAGCGCGGCTTGACCGAAGCCACGACGCGCGCCGTGTTCGACGCGATCTTCTCCGGCACTTGGACGCCCTCGCAAGTCGGCGGGTTCTTGGTGGCGCTGCGCCAACGCGGCGAGACGCCCGAGGTCGTCGCCGGCGCGGCCCGCGCCATGCGCGGCGTCATGTTGCCGGTGCCGCATGCCTTCAGCAAACTGCTCGACACGTGCGGCACCGGCGGCGACGGCTCCGGCAGCTTGAACCTGTCAACCGGAGCCGCGCTGGTCGCGGCCGCGGCTGGTGTACGGGTGGCCAAGCACGGCAATCGTGCCGCGACCAGCCGCTCGGGCAGCGCCGACGTGCTCGAAAGTCTGGGCATTGCACTGGACGTACCTCCCAACGCGCAAGGCGAAGTGCTGGCCGAAGCCGGCATCGCCTTCTTGTTCGCACAGGCCCATCACCCTGCCATGCGCCACGCAATGCCGACGCGGCGCGAGCTGGGCATCCGCACGCTTTTCAACCTGCTCGGCCCGCTCTCCAACCCCGCTGGCGTCACGCATCAGCTGCTGGGCGCACCTGACGACGCCACCCGCAAATTGCTAGCCGAAGCGCTGGTTCGCCTCGGCGTCGAGCGAGCCTGGGTGGTGCGCAGCGTCGACGGCCTCGACGAAGTGAGCCCCTTTGCGGAGACGCGCGTCACGGTCGTGAATCAGGGTAACCTTTCCGAGCACTCCATCACGCCCGAGAGCTTTGGCTTCGCGCCAAGCGCAGCCGGCGCTATCGCGGGCGGCGAGCCAGCCGAGAACGCGCGCGCGCTGACTACGATTTTGAGCGGGCAGAAGCACCCGGCCGCCGACGCGGTCGCGCTCAACGCAGCGGCGGCCCTCGTGGTGTTCGACGGCATGAGCGAGCGTGACGCCGGTGCGCAGGCGCGCGAGGTGTTGGCCAGTGGCAAGGCCATGCAGACGCTGGCCACCTGGATCAGCGCCGCCAACCAACGCCGCCCACAGGCAGGCTGAGCAGCAGTGGGACTACTGGCCGAGATTCTGGCGCAGAAGCACAGCGAGCTCGCGTCGCTGCGGGTGCGCC
>JAYUYU010000696.1:0-10410 GCA_043752365.1 Myxococcales bacterium
TCCATCGACATGGCGTTGTTCGGGTCCACCTTGTTGACGAGCGCTAGCTTTTTCATGGCGTCGGCGCCCGAAACGCGCGTCAAAGGCACGAGGCCGGCCGTCGCGTCGTAGCCGCCCGCCGACAAATAGGCCATCGGAGAGCCGTTGCCTTTGGCGGCGGCTACTAGCGCAGCTAGCGACGGATAACCCTCCGCCAAGCGACCGCTCCACATGGTGCGGCTGCCGGCGTCGTGGTTGTTGGTCGACGTATCGACGCCGTTGATGACCGTAAGCGACGCGCCATACTTCGCGATGAAGGCGGCGTTGGACATCAGGCTCGCTTCGTAGCCCTTCAGCGGATCGAGCCCGAGCGCCACGGGGTCGAGCGGCACGTTGGCGTATGAAATGTTTCCAACCGTGCCAATGTCCGTGTACTTGCGGCTCTGCGTCAGGTCAGCGACCGGGTTGAAGAGCAGCGTCGGATCCCAGGCGCCGCCGGCGTTCACCTGGACCCAAAACGGTCCGCTGAAGGCCTGAGCTTGGGCTTGCACCGAGCGCTTGGAGAGACCGAGCGTGAGGCCCACGGCGGTGGCTGCGGCAGCCAATGGCGCCAAGTGTAAAAATTGTCGTCGTTTCATGGTTGGCTTCCCCATCACTCGTAGAGAAACTTGTAGTCGGACAAGAGGTACGTAACGACCGCGCTCCAGGCGCGAATCGCATAGTTGGCGTCTTTTTCCAGCTTTTCGCCCTCGACCAAATCGACGCCCGTGTACGGATTCACGCGAGCCCGGCAGGCGTAGGTCAAGGATTCGTTCTCGGTCTTGGCCTGCACGGCCGCTCGCCCCTCGTTCCACGTGTCGATGAACAGCTTGTAGGTGCGGTTCAGCTCTGCAGAATCAGTTGCGAGCGTCTCACCCAGAATTTGCTGGTGGAGGTACTGCAGGTTCTGCCGAATCAGCGGCTCGGCGGCGGGGTTGGCGCCGCCCATGTCGCTTTCGGGAACGTCCGTGACGGCGACGAACGGGAACAAGTGGCGTTCGTTCACGGGCCGCGAAAGGTCCCAGGCCGTCGACATGCACGCGACCTCGTTCGCCATGCGCCACTGCACGGCGGCCATCACGCCGTTTGGAGTGCGCAGGCGATCGACTACGGTGTCGGAGTCGATGCCGCCGTACAAGATTTCGTAGTCGCTCAGCAGCCACTCGTTCTTGTCGTAGCCGCGCGACCAGGGAAAGCCGACGACGGCGGAGATTTTGCGAGCCAGCACCTCTGGCGACTCCATCAAGCCTGTGCCAATGGCGCCGAGCGCCACGGCGCGCGCTGGGCTAAGGGCAGAAGTGGCGTTTGCGGCGCGGAAATACGGGCTCAAAATCACCGACTTGAAGACCGATTTCAGGTTGTAGGTGGAAGCCGGACCGACGAAAGCCTCGCCACTTACGCGGAAGAATTGATCCTGCGCCTCCCAAGCCTCGAGTTGGCTCGAGAAGTCGGCGGCGTCGGGGTCGGAGGGGTAGCCGAGCGGCTTCTGCCCGGTGAGCGCCGTGAAGACCTGCTGCACGGTGGCGCGCACGAAGCGCGGATCGCGGGCGATGCGATCACCGAGCCAGTTGAGCGCGTACGGGTACTGGTCGAGGGTCATCTCGTCCGTGCCGTAGCCGGGCGGGAACATTTCCGCGTGCCACTCGCGATCCGGCCGGTAGCGCTCTTGATCGTAGTCGTCGAATTTTTGAAACGCGCCCGCCACCGGGTCGATGACCTTGTGGCAGGCGTTGCAGCTCGGATCCTCGCGCGTCGGGTTGGCGAAGCGCGCCGACGCCACTGGATCGAGCGGACGGTCACCGATCGACAGAATGTCGGTAGCCAAAAATAGCTCGAACACCATGCGCGCCCGGTGACGATTGCGATTGGTCGGCGTCGTTTCGAAGCGGTTCAGGAACATGGGCGACGTGAGCACGCCCGCCGTGGGGTAGGCGTAGAGGCCGCCGTCCTCGTCGTAGTAACGAATTTGTGACTCGACCCACTCGTTTTCGTTCGCCGCGTCTTGGAAGGCGGCGTCGGCGTTGTACATTTTGGCCGAGAACGGGTTCATGACCGTGTAGGTGGCCGTCAAAATCTCGGTAAAAGGCCGGTCGTTCTTGACCACGTGCGCTACGAGCTCCAGCGGCTCACGCGCCACGGCGCGGTTGATTTTGGCGCGATCTTCCTCGGTGATGAGGGCGTAGGTGTCGTCTACGGCGTTTGGAAAATTCGTTTCGTTCAGCAGGTTGATGGCGTAGCCGTTGTAGCCAGTGAAGCGATCGGTCAGCAGGCGGTCGTTGTAGATTTCCTTGAGCCGCGCGTAGAACGAGTCCTGCACGAACAGCTCGTCGAGCGCCGTGGACAGCGCGCCCTCACCGCCGACCTGCAAAGCCTGCAGCTGCTCCGCCGTCGGCAACTGGCCGAGCAGGTTCAAGCTTGCCTTGCGCAGCGTCGCGGGAGGATCGAGCAACACCACGTCCTCGAAGGTGTGGTTGGTGGGTGCAACCTGGCAGGTGTCGCCCGCCTTCGCGCGACGCACGAACTCTTGAAGCGCTGCGTACTCGGGGCTGTCGGCCGTGAGCACGGCTGCACCGCCGTGGTTCATTTCGCCCAGCGGCTTGCGCAGCAGCACCGAGACGTCGTCGAACTCGGTGCGGGCGAGCGACGACAGCATCGCCAGGTTGGAGTCCATGAAGCCGGGGTAGCCGCTCGGTAGCAGCAAAAAGTCAGCGTTCTTTTGAGCCGCCAGGCCGTCGGGCGAGTGGCACTTCACGCACACCCGGCTCAACACCGGGACCCAGAGCTTTTCGGCGAAGTACTGTTGACTGGAGAGGCATTCGCCGGTCGCGCCGAGGCCGTCCGAGTCGCCTTTTGCGGCCTTGTCGCCCGAGCAGCCACCAGCGGCGGCCGCGACCAACGCCAAAACCACTCCCAACGAGCTCAGAGCGGGTGCTTGTCGCATGCTCGATTCCTTGCAGTGCCGCGCGCACGAGCGGGCATCGGGCGAAAGGGCCCCCACCGGTTCGCGCCAGGCCTACTGAGAGTAGCGAACGCGCAAGGGCGAGGTCAAAGACCAAAGCCCCTGCGAGCGAGTCAGGTACGAGGCGTTCCTACACACGCCGCGAAAACTGTGGCAAACACTTCGCTGGGATGCGCCTTCTTCGCGGCAATGCAGTGGCATTCGTCATCGTGGTCCTCACCCTGTGGGCTTGCGACCCGAGCAGCTCGCGCGCACCTACACAGGGCTCAGCGCCCGCAGCCAAGCCGAAACCGAAGCCCAGCGCCGCGCCACCTGCCGAGTTCGACGGGCCGCAGCTCGACCCAAAGCGCGCCGCGCCGTCGTCCAAGCCGCGACCGCCGGAGCCGCTCGACAAAAACGCAAGGGACGACAAGCCGGTCGAGAACAGCCGTTACCTGTTGGATGGGTTGAACGACGTAGGTCCAGCGGCCCCGGCAGCCGCTTTCGCCCGCGGAGTCGTGATGATCACGCGCGGCGACGAGCTTTTGATCTCGAAGCTGCGGCAGCCGCCCAGCAAGTCGAAGAAGCCCGCACCCGGGCTGCTCGAGCCTAGCGCGCGCGGGCCTGCGGATTTCTCCCCCGTGGCGCGCGGACCAGCGCTTAGCAATACGCACGCTTACTGGGTCTCGAAGGGGCGCGTGGTGCGGCGCGCGCTGGACGGTGGCGAGCTGGAAATTCTGGCGACCGACGCCCGCGACGGCACCCGAGTCGCCGTCGCGGGCTCGCCAGACGTGGTCGCGTACATTGCGCAGCCCGTCGGCAAGCAAGACTCACTGGCGCGACTGCGCTTGACCGACGGAAAGACGCTCGATCTAACGCCAGAAGGCGCGGCCGCCAGTAGCGTCTCGCTCAGCCGCATGGGCGAAGACGTGATCGCCAGCTACATCGACGGTCGCAGCGCCATGACGCCGCTTCACGCGCGCAGGTTTCGCACGAAGGCCGGCACCCTCGACGCGGACGTGGTGGTCTGGGTAGCGGGCGCCACGCAAGGCATGACGGAGCTCATGAGCGTTGGCACCGACAACGGCAGCTGGCTCATGCTGCCAGTCGAACGCGACTCCAGTCGCTTTGGCCTCGCCTCGCTGGCGCTGGAGCGCGACCCGAAGATGGACCCCCCGCTGCGCTGGCGTACCTACGAAAACGGCCTCGACCGTTCACCCGCGGCCGCCGCGGTGCTGTGCGGCGTGCCCACCGTGGCCTACGTTCGTCCCGCCGACGCCCGCCCCACGGCCAATCAAGAATTGGTCATCTCCGAGCTGACCCTCGACGAGACCGCCAGCTCCGAGCCCCTGGCCAGCGCGCGCGGTTTCGCCGATGTGTCGCTGTATCCGCTGCCCGAGGGCGCAATGTTGGCCTACGTGGCCGACCGGCGTACCTGGGCGCGCCTCATCCGCTGCAAATAGAGTTTCACGACGGGCCCGCTCACGAGTAAACGAGCGGCCCGATGCCCAAAGCCAAACGCACCGCCAAGAAGAAGTCGCGCTTCACGGCCAAGACCGCCGACAAGCACGTGCTCTACCAACTGTCCGTGCAGGCACCCGACACGGAGGTCGACTTCCTGAACGACTGGTTCACGAAAATTCGCGGCCACAAGCCGCTCACCTTTCGTGAAGATTTTTGTGGCACGGCGATCTTGTGCGCGGCTTGGGTCAAGAGCCACAAGCAGCGCACCGCGACCGGCCTGGACATCGATCGCCCGACCTTAGACTGGGGCAAGAAACACAACCTGGCGCCGCTTGGCACGGCGCAAGAGCGCGTGACCTTGCTGCAGCAAGACGTGCGAGCCAAGGTGAAGCAGAAGCACGACATCGTTTGCGCGTTCAACTTCAGCTATTGGATCTTCAAGACCCGCGAGGAAATGAAGAAGTACTTTGCGCACTGCCGCAGCGGCCTCGCGAAGGGCGGCTTGTTCTTCATCGACGCCTACGGCGGCTGGGAGTCGCACGAGCCGATGCAAGAGCATCGCAAGATCAAGTCCGGCTTTACCTACGTGTGGGACCAGAACACGTTCGACGCCATCACCCACGATGTCACCAACTACATTCACTTCGAGTTCGCGGACGGCACCAAGCTGCCCAAAGCGTTCCGCTACGACTGGCGCTTCTGGACCATGCCAGAGCTGAAAGAACTGCTGCTCGAGGCAGGTTTTTCGAAGGTCCACGTATACTGGGACACCAGCGAGGACGTGACCAAGGACGCCTACCGCGAGCGCAGCCGAGCTCCCAACCAGCCGGGCTGGCTCGCCTACCTGGTAGCCGAGGGCTGAAAAAGCGCGCTAAACAGCGGCCCGTGACCCATTTCCAAGCCTCGTGCGTCTGTCAGGAGGGCCCAAACATGAAGACGTTTCGTCGCGCTATCAGTTCCACCATCGTGCTCGCCACGCTGGGTTTCTTGGCGAGTTGCGGCAGGGCCCCCAAGGCCGAGGCGCCCAGCCCCGGCAGTGAAGCCGCTCCGGCCCTGGCGGCCCCCACCAGCAACCAAGCCCAGCAGGCAGAGGCGGACGTCGAGCCGGCCACGTTGGCTGACGCCGAGGCTTTACTCGAAAAATTCCGCGCCGATCTCGATCGGCTGGCGCTGAACGAACCGGTCGCGCCCTCGGCCGCCGCAGGCGGAGCGCCGCCCCCGCCCGCTTCAGCCCCACCCGCGCCGGCCCCCGCGCGCGACGAGACCAAACGCGCCGAGAAGTCCGCCTCCGCTTCCGCCGACGGCGCCGCGCCTGCCAAAGAAGCGAACACCTGCGAAACCGCGTGCAAAGCCTTTTCATCGCTCAGCCGCGCCAGCGACGCCGTCTGCCGGCTCGACGTCGACGGCGGCAAACGCTGCGAACGCGCCCGTCAAATCCGCCAAGGCGCTTCGCAGCGCGTGACCAGCTGCGGCTGCGCCAAGTAGCTAGTGTATCCTCGAAGCCGAGGCTGAATGTACGTCGGTCGCCTGGCGCCGAGCCCCACGGGGCTGCTGCATCTTGGACACGCGCGCACGTTCCTGGTGGCGTGGTGGCGCGCTCGCAACGTCGGCGGGCGGCTGCTGATGCGATTGGAAGACTTGGACGGGCCGCGCCAGAAACCTGAAATGGCCGAGGCCGCGCTGCGAGATTTGGCCTGGCTGGGGCTGGACTGGGATGGTCCTGACTACGTGCAGTCCACGGGCCTGGCCGCAATTTCGGCAGCCGCGGCCGAGTTGGAACAGCGCGGCGCGGCCTACGCCTGCGTTTGCTCGCGCGGCGACGTGCGTTCGTTGCAGAGCGCACCGCAGCTAGGTGACAGCGAGCCGCGCTACCCCGGCACGTGCCGCGACAAGTACGCTTCGGTCGCCTTCGCCGAGCAAGCGTCCGGCAAGCCCGCTGGGCTCCGGCTGCGGGTTTCGGACGGCAGCGTCACGCTCAAAGACGAGCTGTTGGGCGAGCGCAGCTTCGACGTACAGGGCGAGGTGGGCGATTTCTTGATCGCCAAGCGCGACCGCGCACCGGCGTACCAGCTGGCAGTCGTGGTCGACGACGCGCGCCAAAGCGTGACCGAGGTCGTGCGCGGCGAAGACTTGTTTGCCAGCGCCGCCCGCCAACGGCTGCTGCAGCCGGCGCTCGGCTTGCCCGCGGTGCGCTACGTGCACGTGCCGCTCGTGCTCGACGAAAGCGGGCGTCGGCTAGCCAAGCGCGAAGACGACTTGAGCCTTCAAGCGCTGCGCGAGGGCGGGACGGATCCCCGCGCCATCGTAGCTTGGGCCGCAAAATCATGCGGTATCGTCGGCGCCGAGCGCATCACGGCACGCGTGGCGCTGATCGATTTTGTGCTGGCCAAAGTGCCGCGCGAACCCGTGATTCTCGATGCCGCCACCGTCGCCAGGCTGCGCGAGTCGTACTGAAGCTCAGACTAGCAGCTTAACCTGCGGGTCGAGCGAGACGAGCAGGGCCTCGGTGCTACCGGGCGGCGCCTGCTCACCTTCGGCGAGGACCTGAATGGAGAGCTTACGCGTGGTCGGGTCGCGGCCCAGCACCGCGACCCTCACGGCGTGGTGCTGCGCCACGCGGCTCGGCGCGGCCGCGGTCACGCTCGGGCCCGGCACCAGCACGACCGGAGACGTGGGCGGCGGTGCAAATGGCGCTTCCGCGATTTGGACGCCGCTTTGTAGTGACGCGCGCGCCAGCGACGTCGCGGGCGAATCGACGATGGTGGACTCACTGAAGTCGTCGTAGGGCGTCAGCGCGGCGGCTTCGTTCATGCGCCCTGGTGGCTCGGAAGCGACGCTCACCTCGGCGCGCAGATCGGCCGCGGCGCGCGCCAGCGAGACGGCGCGTAGGTCGTTGCCGCTCGATTCTGCGTTCTCGGCTGCGCGCTGAATCCAGCGCACGGACTCGAGGCCTTGACCCTTGCTCCACAACGCACGCGCGGTTTCGAGCGCTAGCGCTACTTCGGCCGCATCACCCGCCTCGGCGCGAGGCAGGTTCGGAGATAGTTCCGCCATCGGGGCCGGGATTCTGACCGTCTCCCGCCCGGCTTCCAAGCGGGCATTTTGTCGCAGACGCTGTCCAGCCGGGCGTTGGCAGTAAATTCTTGCGTCCTTGGTCGACGCCGCCCGGCCAGCTGGCTACGGCGACGACGAGCCGATGGCGCGGCGAATCGGCTTGTTGAAGGCCCACATGGCAAGGCCTGCGCCGACCCCCAGCGCCGTGAGCAAGAGGAAGAAGCCCTCTTTCGGCAACCGCGTGTACAGCACGCCAATGTAGCCGGACAGCGTATTGCCGAGGAAGCTGGACACGAACCACATGCCCATCATCATCGACACGATGCGAACGGGGCTCACCTTGGTGACCAGCGATAGCCCGATGGGCGAAAGGTAGAGCTCGCCTATCGTGAGGAGCAGTGTGCAGAACACCGGCCAGAACAGGCTGCCCTTGCCGCTGCCAACCAGCTGTGCCCCGACCACCATCACGATGAACGAGAGGCCTACGATAATGCAGCCGATGGCCATCTTGCTCACGCTGGACGGTTCAGTGCCGCGCTTGGCCTGGCGCAGCCAGAACATGTCCAGCAGCGGCGCCAGCAGCACGATGCACAGCGGGTTGACCGACTGGAACCAAGTCGAAGGGATTTGAAAACCCCCGATCACGGGCCAGACGGTCTGCTCGTCGGCCCAGGTTTGCATGGTGTTGCCTTGCTGTTCGTAAACGGCCCAGAACACCACGTTGAGCGCGCACAGCCCGGCCAGGGCCGCCACTCGCCTCCATTCGCCCGAGTCGAGCGGCTGCTTGGTCGTGCCGTCTTGCTTGTGCAGCGTGCGGTTGTCGGTCGCCAGGTAGCGCTGGCCAAAGGCGTACACCGTCAGCCCGAGCAGCATGCCCACCCCAGCCGCTGCAAAGCCGTAGTGCCAGCCGTAAATCACCGCCAACGTGCCGCACACGAAGTTGGAGATGAAGGCACCTAGGTTGATGCCCATGTAAAAGATGGTGAAGGCGCCGTCGCGGCGCGGATCACCCGCAGCGTAGAGGCTACCTACCTGGGTCGATACGTTCGGTTTGAACGCGCCGTTGCCCAGAATCAACAGCGAGAGTGCCACGAAGAACGACTGCTCGGACGCCATGACGAAATGCCCGAGCGCCATCAACGCGCCACCGATTAGCACCGTCTTTCGTTGCCCCAGGTAGCGGTCGGCGATGATGCCACCGAAGAACGGCGTCAGGTAGACGAGCCCGGTGTACCAACCGTAAAGGATGGAGGCGTGCTCTTGCGCAATGCAGGCCTGCCGCGCGGCGTCGAGCGCCGCGGCAGGATCGAGCGAGGGGTAGTTGCCCACGGCCTTGCTCAGACACCGAGCGAGCGAAGCGTCGCTGGGTGTCGACAGTAGCGAGCGGAAAAAGCTGCCACCCAGCACCTCGATGGGGGCGCCTTGGCTGAACTCCTGCCCTTGCTGGATTTGGCGCCAGTTGACGAACAAATAGTTCGCCACGTACAGCTTCAGCAGACCGCGCATGCCGTAGAAGCTGAAGCGCTCCCACATCTCGGCGAAGAACAGGACGACGAGCCCGGGCGGATGCTTGAAACGCTTCTCGAACGCGGTCAGCGGTACGGGACGCGGCGCCTGCTCGGCAACGCTGGGGATTTCCACCATCGCCCGCGACGCTAACGTGCCCCGGACGGCGCTGTCATCTGCCGCGACGCCACCGCACAGAAGACGCTGAAATCGCTCTTACGCGGATGTTTCCGGATCCGCCGCGACCGGCCGGCGCACGCCGCCACGCGCAAGCAGGTCCGAAAGCGAGGCGATGCGCCCGATATCCTCGAGCCCGAGCACCCCTAGGGCGTCGTCCTCGCCCTGCACCACGACCGGCACGCCGCCGTTCTCTTGGAGCAGCCGGCGTACGTCCGATAGGGCCATCTCGGGCGGAACGCGCACCAGCGTTCGGCGCATGATGCCCGCCAAGGGCGCGTGCAACCCCGTGCGCCCGGCCAGCGCGACCACGTCGTCGCGCGAAAGAGTGCCGATGGGAGTGGCGCCGTGGCTGACCAAGAAGTGAGCCTGGGGTGAGCGCAGCACCTGATCGACGGCGCCGCCCACGCTGTCACCGGGCGCGAAAGTCACCGCGTGCGGATCACACACCTCGCCAGCGTGCAGCTCGGCCAGCAGCACGTTGGTGCGCGCGGTGGAGCGCTCCTGACCGGCGCCCATGAAGACGAGCACCGCCACGAACACCAAAAACGGCTCGTACTGAAAGCCGAAGATAGCCAGGCCCACAGCCAAAACCTGCGCAAGTGCGGCGGCTATGTTGGTGGCTCGCACCTGGCCGACGAAGAAACTTAGTAACGCTCGCAGCACCCGCCCGCCATCCATGGGCAAGGCCGGCAGCATGTTGAACGCCGCGAGCAAGAGGTTGCCGTAAAATAACAGGACCAGCAGACTGCGCGTGCTGGGCGTCGTCAGTCCTTGCTTCTGCAACCCCTCCAAGTCGAACAGCGGAATGCCCCCGCTGCGCAGCGCGAAGAACAATCCGCCGGCGATTGCGACGTTGACGGCTGGACCGGCCAAGGCGATCAAAAGCTCGTGCAGCGGCTTCTTCGGCTCCGACAGCAAGCGAGCCACGCCGCCGATTGGCAAGAGCACGATTTCGCGCACCCCGACGCCAAGGCGCTGCGCCACCAGGCCATGCCCGAGCTCGTGCAGCACCACGCAGCCGAAGATGCAAAGCACCAGCAGCACCCCAAACACCGCACCGCGCGAGCCGTGCGGTTCCGCAAGCTGTGCGGCGACCAGCACCACCATCAGCGCGAACGTAAAATGCACGCGAATGTCGATGCCGGAGACACTGCCAAGGCGAAGGGACCAACGCACCGAGCAAGCATAATCCTGACGGGCGCTGGGGGCCCGAAAGGCTTCACCAGCGGCAACCTTCGGCACCGGCTGGC
>JAYUYU010000697.1:0-4187 GCA_043752365.1 Myxococcales bacterium
TTGAAACCGCCAGTCGACTCTCCTACCTGTTCACCGGCACGATGCCCGACGAGCCGCTGCTGCAGGCGGCGAGCCAGGGCAAGCTCGAGACCGCGGAACAGATCCGCGCGCAAGCGCAGCGGCTGCTCGATTCCGACAACGGCGTTCACGCTCTGGCCGAGTTTCACACGCAATGGGGCCAACTCGCCGGTGTGCCGGATCTGCATAAGAACGATGCCAGCTTTTCGCCCACGCTTGGGCGTCTGCTGCTGGAAGAGAGTCGGCGCTTTGTCGACGAAACGTTGCGCAAAGGCGACGGGCGGTTCGAGACCCTGCTCACGAGCCCAGTCACTTACCTCAATGGCGAGTTGGCAAAGTACTACGGCGTTAGCGGTCCGAGCGGCGCCGACTTCGAACGCTTCGAGTTTCCCGCGGGTCGACGAACCGGTCTGCTGACACAGGGCAGCTTCATGGCCACGCTGGCGCATGAGGCTCAACCGTCGCCGGTGTTGCGTGGCAAATTCGTACTCGAGCAGTTGCTGTGTTCGCCGCCACCGGCGCCTCCGAACAACGCCAACACCACCCTACCCGCAGTAGACCCGAGCAAAACTGCGCGCCAGCAACTGACGGAACTTACCAGCGTCGCGCCTTGTTCGAGTTGCCACGGGCTGCTCAACCCTCCGGGCTTCGCTTTTGAGCATTTCGATACGCTCGGACGCTACCGTGAACGCGACGGCTTGTCGGCCATCGACGCTAGCGGTGATCTGACCGGGCCGGGCGATTTGGTCGGGCGTTTCGAAAATCACGAGCAGCTGTTGCGCCTGCTTTCAGCCAGCGAAACGGTGCGTTCTTGCATCGTCAGCAAGTGGTTCACGTACACGCATGGCCGTGGCGAGGGTGAGGCCGACGCCTGTTCGCTTTCGCAAATGCGTGACGCCTTCGGTAAGAGCGGGGGCGACGTTCGCGAGCTACTGCTCGGTCTCACCGAAACTCCTGCCTTTCTCTACCGAACGAATCCGAAGGGAGCCCAACCATGAGACAACGAGTCGGTCGACGCTCGGTGCTGCGTGCTGCCGGTGGCTTGGCCTTCGGTCTCCCATTCTTGGAGGCGATGCGCTCGAGCGGCGACGCGCGAGCCGCCGCGGCGATGGCGCCCAAACGCCTGGTCATTTGGTACAATGGTATCGGTACGGTACTCAGCAAATTTCTTCCCACCGGCACCGGCGCTTCCTACGTCACAAGTGAGATATTGGCGCCGCTCGACACGCTGAGTCTTCGCCCCAGGCTCACCATCGTGTCCGGCATCCGATCTGGAGCCGCGATGAAGCTGGCTGGGAACGGGCACGCCGTCGGCATGTCTTGCATGCTCACCGGACGGCCGTTCACCGACATCAAGCAGACCCAGTTTGGCGACGTGGGCTGGGGCGGGGGCATTAGCATCGATCAGTTCGTGGCCAAGCGCTTGGCCACGCCTGGCCAGCTTCCTTCTCTCGAGGCCGGAATCCTGAGTCGCAGCGGTGGCACGAGCTCCTTCATGAGCTACTCGGGTCCAGGGCAGGCCGGCGTGGTGCCGGCGGAGCCTGATCCTCGCAAGGTCTTTGCCCGGGTCTTCTCCAAGATTGGTGATAGCGCCGCAGGCGCTGCCGCGCTCGAACTTGCCGCGCGCCAGAGGCACAGCGTCCTCGATACCGTGCAGCGCGACTTCGCCCGCATCTCCGGCAAGCTCGGTGCTGAGGATCAAATGCGGCTCGACAAGCACCTAGCATTGCTCCGCGACCTAGAAGGACGGGTGCAGGTAGGGGCCGCGTGCGTGAAGCCCCAGGCGCCGACATTTGCTGACGACGACATCCGGGCCAATGCTCGGATCCCCGACATTGGTCGAGCGCAGATGGACTTGGTGGCGGCGGCGCTTTCGTGCGACGCGACGCGGGTCGCCACGCTGCAATGGTCCGGTGGGGAATCGCCCTTCGATTTCAAGGACATCCTACCCAATGCCCCTTGGGGGCAGTTGTCTTGCCCCAGCTCAGTGGATTCGTGCAGCGACGGCGACGCCAATTCTGCGCATCACGTGATGTCGCACATCTTGCCGCCCACGGTCGGCGGCACTCCCTCCGATATGAGCTCTGCTCAGTCCACGGCCCTTGCGTGCCTGACCGCGGTCTACAAGTGGTACTCGGAGCAGCTGGCTTACTTCGCGCAGAAGCTGGCAGATACACCGGACGTCGACGGTCGTAGCGTGCTCGACAACACCATCATCGTGGGCGTCAGCGAGGTGGCTGAAGGGCCCAGCCATGCCTTCACTGACATGCCGTTCTTGCTGCTCGGGGGCACCGGGAGCATCCAACCAGGGCACCTCGCTTTCAAGAACGAGAGGTCCCCAAACGATGTGTACGTCACGGTCGCCCAAGCGCTGGGCCTGGCTGACGTCACCGAGTTCGGAGACCCAGAGTTTTCGAGCGGCGCTATCTCGAGTCTCGTGATTTAGGCTGGGGGGTTGGGTTGCGCACGAGTCGCAGATGTGGTGCGTGCAGAGGCGCAGCTGAGCACGATTTCGAGCGAGTTCGAGCCGCGCATCGAGAAACGCCAGCGGCTACGGAACGGCGCACCTTCGAACCCGACTGGCGTGTACTTCTCCAATGGACGTCTACGAGGTGATAGCTTCGCCGCCGCGATGGAAGCGACGAAATCATGAACCCGATTCGGCGAACCTGCGTAGGTGTAGCGGCTGTCAGCTCCTTGGCCCTCGTCAGTTGCGGGGATTCGAAGAGTGAGCCATCACCCAGTTGCCGTGGCGACGACTGCTCCGAGGCCGGAGCGCCAGGTCACGACGGCGCGACCGGCGGCGCTGGTAGCGACGCCGGTGGTGGGAGCAGCGGGTCTGCTGGCGAGACGGCGGAAGCAGGTGCCGGACAGGCAGGCGCGGGGGGACACGGGGGCGGCGCAGTGGCCGCGCCACCCGAGTTGGAGATTTCATTTCCTACGGCAGAGAGCCGCACGCACGAAGACACGCTCATCGTTCGTGGTCGCGCGCACGCCGACACTGGCGTTCAGAGCGTTTCGGTCAACGGGGTGATGGCGCTCACGGCGAATGGCTTCGCCACTTGGACGGCGCTAGTTCCGCTCGACTCCGGCAGAAACGAGCTGGTGGCTTCGAGCACGGGTCAGCAGGGCCAGACGCTGGGCAGCGGTGCAACGGTCTTCGTGACCAAAACCGGCTGGGCATTGCGTTCCTCTATCGTCGCGACGACGGATGCGGTGAACAACGAGCTGCTGCTTTCCGACGCGGACGCCGTTGCTGCGGTGGACTTGGAGACCGGTCAGGCACGGCTCGTCTCGGGCCCGGGGCGTGGCTCTGGACCCGAATTTTCCTTCAGCGACGCGATCGCCGCAGATGCCGCTAATAACCGCGTGCTAGTGGTGAGGGGAACGGGCTCATGTCGATCGACCTCACGAGCGGCGACCGTTCGCTCTTGCCGCGACTTTCCGACGCCGCGGCGACCGATCTTGGCTTTTGCAGTGGCCTCGCCGTCGTTGCGCGGTCAACGCGGGGCACGTGGCTTCGCGCCCAGGTAGCTGAGTAAGTAGCTAGCCGCGAACCCTAAGCGGCGATTTCCGGCGGCATTCCCGCGGCCATTGGCGCCGTGGAGCATAATGCAACGCGGTTTCTTCCGGCGTGCTTGGCTTCGTACATTGCGCTGTCCGCTGCCTCGATCAGCTCGCGCGGCGTTGGCGACTGCGTCGAAAAGCCAGCTACGCCGAAGGATGCCGTGATGCCCGCCATGTTGCCGGAAACGAAACGTTGCTCGATGCGCTGACGGACGCGCTCCGCGAAGTGCATCGCTTCCTGAGCCGACGTTTCGCGCAGCAAGATGCAAAACTCCTCGCCGCCATAGCGATACGCCGTGTCGGTCGTGCGCACACAGCTTGCTATCACCTCCGAAACACCCTGCAGCGCGACGTCAGCCTGCGGATGCCCATGAGCGTCGTTGAACGCCTTGAAGTGGTCCACGTCCAGCATCACGAACGCTAGCGGGCGTGCGTAGCGCACGCAGCGCTTGCATTCGGCCGCTAGGTCCTCGTCGAGGCGACGGCGGTTGAAGAGTTGCGTCAGGGCATCCATGTGGCTACGGTCCTCGATGACCTCGTGCAGCCGCGCCGATTCGATGGCGGTGGCTGCGTGGATCGCGAGCATTTCGAGCATTTCGAGC
>JAYUYU010000698.1:0-4185 GCA_043752365.1 Myxococcales bacterium
ACCGCCAGCTCTGGCGGCAAGAGCGGCGCGGCCGGTGAACCGGCAGCAGACGGGGGCGAGCCAGCCAACGTGGCTGGCACCAGCGCAGGCGGCCAAGGCGGCACGGGCGGCAGTGGTGGCTCCGGTGGCAGCGGCACGACGGTCCCGCCCGACGTGCTCGGGCGCGCCGGCGCCATCGTTCACTATGAAACGTCGCAGGCCACCGCCAGCGACAAACTCATCAAGATGAGGCTCTTCATCGAGAACAAGTCGGCCGATCCGCTGTCGATGGCCAACGTGAAGATTCGCTACTGGTTCACGGCCGAGGTCACGACCAAGCTCGACCAGTACTACACTGGGCCCCAGGCCCAGGCGCCCAAGGCTGTGTTCGTGGACGCCGCCGCTAACAGCCACGCGCTCATGACCTTCGGCGGCGGCTCCATCGTCAAAGGCGGCGACCTCAACGCCGGCGAAATTCAGCTCGACATCAGCAACAACTCGAGCCCCTTCAACCAAGCCGACGATTTTTCGTGGGCGCCGACGTCCGCCACCCGCACGCCGAACGGCAAAATCACGCTCTACTTGGACGACAAACTAATTTGGGGCTGCGAACCAAGCGGCGCTTGCTTCGACGACGAAAGCGGCGCGGGCGGCGCGGGCGGCGCCCAGTAACGCCGCGGGAGGCGGCCTTCAGCCGTACTTCGTAGCCAACTTTTCCACGAGCGCGACGTAGCTTTGCTGCGCTTGGTCGGTGCTGCCGCCGCGCTTGCCTGCCCACGCGTCGTACTTCGCGCGACCTTTGAAATCGAGCATGCCGGGGCGCTCACCCGAAACGTCGCCCAGCGTGCCTTGCTTGAACAGCGAATAGAGCTCCAAGAGCTCGGAGGCGTCGGGCGTTTTGGAGAGCTGCTTCACACGCAGCTGCGCGGCCGCAAAATCGTCGCTGAGAGCCATGGCCCGGACGCTAGCACAACGTCCGGGGGCGCTTGCTGCCCTCAAATTTCGGCAGCCACCGCCGCTGCCTGAATCGTCGAAGCGATGCGGATTGAATCCCAAACGTGGTCTTCGGTCAGGCCTTGCTTCAGCACCGCGGCTTCGTGGGCCGCCATGCAATTTTGGCAATTGTTGATGGCGCTGACTGCCAAGCAGAACAACTCGAAATCTGCCTTGTTGCTGGTCACCTGCGCAAGCCGCTGCATGCGCAGCCGAACCGGCTTCTTCTCGTAGTCCTCTTTGGCTATCAGGTGCTTGAACCGGTAAATCACGTTGTTCATGCTCATCAACACCGCGGCGGCTTTGGCGTCGGCCACGACGGCGTCGCCCACGCCAGCGGCGCGTGCGTCGGCTTCAATCGCTTGCTTTAGCGCGTCGTTGCGGGCGGCATGCGCGCAAGCGATGGCCGTACCCCAGACCTGATCCGCGTTCAGCGTGCCAGGCGCGAGCACGTTTTGAAGGTTGATCCGGATGTCTTTGGCGACATCCGGAAAGCCCTCTGCCAGCTTGGCAGTTTGCTCCATCAGCCAGCCTTCTTGAGCGAAGCCGACAGGGTCTCGTCGCCCTTCTTCCAGTTGCAGGCGCACAGCTCGCCGGTCTGCAGACCGTCCAACACGCGCAGCACCTCTTCCACGCTGCGGCCGACGTCCAGGTCGTTCGCGGTGGAGTAGCGGACGACGCCGTCCGGGTCGACGATGATGGTGGCGCGGAGTGCCACGCCCGCCGTCGGGTGAGCGATGCCCAAGTCGGCAATCAGCTTGGGCCCGAAGTACAGCAGCGGGTGCTTGAGGCTCTTCAGGTCAGCGTGGTCTTTGCGCCAGGCCAAGTGCGAGTGCTCGTTGTCGGTCGAGCCGCCGAGCACGACCGCGTCGCGGTCAGCGAAAGCGCTCAGCTTCTTGTCGAAGTCGACGATCTCGGTTGGGCAAATGAAGGTGAAGTCCTTCGGGTAGGTGTAGAGGACCAGCCACTTGCCGGGGTAGTCGGACGAGGACACGTCCGCGAACTCTTTACCCTTTTCGATGCTCACGCAGGCGACGGTCTTGAACTCGGGAAGCTTGCTGCCGGGGACGATCATGTTCTTAAATTCTCCAATAGTTACGTGTTGTTAACCCCCAGATGAACCAGGGCAGAGTCGATCTAGGGTTAGACTTAGTCTAGATTGCGCGGGCGTCAAGCATTCCGTGTGGTTGAGGCAGGACCCAGCGCCAGCCGCATCGTCAGTTCGGAAACAAGCCCCAGCGGCGTCAGCGGTTTAGCGCCTACCCAACATTCGCGAACGACTCATCGTTCTGCCGCGTCGCGTCCAGTAGCAGCGACCCAATCGAGCGCGGCGCGAACGAAGCAGGCTCGGCCGAGTGTTGGCGGAACCAGAAGCGACCCTGCTTCCAGCATAAAGCGGTGCGCAGCGTTTGCAACGGATCAGCGTCGTTCTCGGACAAGCGGCTGCTGACGACGCTGCCTTCGGACAGCTCGAAGCTTGCCATCAAACCGTCGTCCGTTGCGACCTTCAGGCGGCCGGTGTGGCGCTCGATCTCGAGCATGGCCAGGACCGTCGACAACGAAACCTCCGATAGGAAGCCGTTGATGCCGGCGGTTTCGTGCGTCTCGAGCTCGTCGAGCTCGCCGCCGCGCGTCGAAGCCGGCCCTCGGTCGCGGGGCGCAAGGTGCGATTCCGGAAACTGCGACGGCGACCGAGGCGGCTGTGAGGGCGCCGCGGGAAAGTGCGAGTCCCGTCGGCTGCGGTCGACGACAGCGCGCTCCGTGCGCGCCAAGCCATGCTCGAGCCGCGCCATGCCGTGCTCGAGCCGGGCGACGGTGCTGAGCAAGCCTTCGAGCACCGTCGCCTGACGTTCACCAGCGACGGCAACGTTGTCCATCATCTCCACGCTTTGCTGATCCGAGCGACGCTCGGCCTTGTCGCGCAGGGCAGAGCGGCGCAGCAACGTCTCGAGCCCATCCTCGACGGCTAACAGCCGATCGGAGAGCGCGTCGAAACGGGCCCGCAGCTCGCTGCGGCGCACGTCGCGGCCAATGGCGGAATCTGGCGGGTCGCTCTGGGGCTGAGCGCAGCTGCTGTCGAGCTTGCGCGTCACGTCGCTCGAGGACGCGCTGTTGACGAGCGGTGTCGCAGCGGGCGCAGGCACAGGCTCACCCGCCGGCTTGGTCGGCTCGGCTGGCGGCTCGAAGATGTTGGACAGCCAGTGCTTCCAAACGCCGCGACTCCAGTCGTTGTTGAATAGGTGGCGCGCCGCCCTGCGTGCATTGCTCATGCAGGCGCGGAGTATTCTCGACCACGAGCCGTCTGAGAAGCGCCGCGCGACGAGTTGCGACGATTCTAGTGCCACTGCTTATGCAAGCCGTGATTCGCGCGCGAATTTCGTCAGATTCCGTACCGATCCGCGTCGCTGACGGGAACCGCTTTCGGTTTTGGCGCGGGCGGCGGCGTGGCGGGCGGCGGAGTTGGGGGTGTGGCCTGTACGGGCGCGGCGGGAGGCTCGGGCTTGTGCTCGACCGGCGCGGGCGCCGGCTGACTGAATTTTGGTTCCACCCCGTCGTGAGTCACGACGTGCGGCGCTTGCGCGGCGCCGACACGTGGCGGGGAAGCGGAGGGCGCAGCTGGCGTCGACGCGATGCCGATCAGCAGGCGTTCAGTGCTGGGCGAGGCAGCGGCGCTGGCGGAGCTGCCACTGGCTGGCGTAGCGGAGGGCGCGTTTGGCGCATTCAGCGCTGGTTCCAGGTTGGCAGCGGCGTTGTCGGGCAGCGCGCCCGTCGCCGAGGCCACCTGTCGAGCCAGCCAAGGGCGGGCCGCGAAGGCGCCAATCGCCGCGGCGGCGCCCAGCAGTAGCCACAAGGCTCCTCGCCCTTTGCGCGGTCGCACCAGCTCGAAGCTAGGCTCGACGGCAGTCGTGGGGGCGCGGTTCGGCGGAGCCGCAACCAGCGGCGAGAGCGAAACGCCGCGCGGCCCGCGCGGCACGGATGCAGGCGGCGCCGCGGAGGCGGACTCGACCAAGCGTGCAGGTGGACCCAAGGGTGTGGGCGCGCGCTTGAACGAAGAGCGCGCAGCCGGCGCTGGGCCGGCCGGTACAGGCACCGGCAGTGGCGTGACCATGACGGGCGTTGCTGGCGGGATCCTCGAGAACGGCAGGGTCAGCGCGTCGGGTGACGAGTCGCGCTCGACGAAGGGCGGAGGAACGCCCAGCAGCGTTTGCACGT
>JAYUYU010000699.1:0-10354 GCA_043752365.1 Myxococcales bacterium
TTCACGCTCGCACGACTCCCGACCTCCCGATCTCCTGTGAATCTGGCAGGTCCCGAGCCATGCGAGGTCAGTACAACAGCAGCCCGAAGCCCTGACGCACGCGTCCGATCGGGCAGGCCCGGTTTCGTATGGGGCGAGGTCGCCCAGCTGGGCGACCAGCGACAAGGCCTACCCCCTGGTGCGGCGTTGCGCGGGGCCTTCGGCCGACCCAGGTTGACGGGACCATGCCCTCAACCGTCGCGCCGGTGGCGAGAAGTTGGCGAAATCTCAAGGTCTTGGGCGGACATCATCCGCCGGTGTTAGATTCCCCTACCACTCGACGTCGCCGCCTTCGGGTCGGTTTCGAGCAGGCAAGCCCGTGCTGGCATTAAGCGAACTCGTCACCAAAGTCCAAAGCTACCACCCGGCAGCGGACGTCGAGCTCATCGAGCGGGCCTACAAATTTGCCGAGTGGTCGCATCGCGAGCAGATGCGGAAGAGCGGGGACCCGTACTTCATTCATCCGGCAAGCGTGGCAGGCATCATCGCCGAGCTGCGGCTCGACACTGCTAGCGTGTGCGCCGGGCTGCTGCACGACGTCGTCGAAGACACGGCGGCGAGCCTGGAGGAGATCACGGTCAGCTTCGGCGCGGAGGTGGCGACCATCGTCGACGGCGTCACCAAGCTCGGCAAGATCAACTTTGCGTCACGTGAAGACCGCCAAGCGGAGAGCTTCCGCAAGATGGTCGTGGCGATGGCGCAGGACCTGCGCGTGCTGCTGATCAAGCTGTGCGATCGCCTCGACAATATGCGCACGCTCGATCACATGAAGCCCGATTCCATCGAGCGCATCGCGCGCGAGACTCGGGAAATTTACGCGCCGCTGGCAGGTCGCCTCGGCATGCAGAACATCAAGAGCGAGCTCGAGGACCTGACGTTTCGACACCTGGAGCCCGACGCCTACAAAGAGCTGTCCGGCAAGCTTTCCAAGACCAACAAAGAGCGCGACAACTACATCGACAGCGTCTGCCGGACGATTACCTCACGTTTGGCCGAGCAAGGCTTCGCGGCGGTGGTCAACGGTCGCGCCAAGCACCTGTACTCCATTTATCGCAAGATGAAGGAGCAGCAGTGTGAGTTCGATCAAGTCTACGACATCATCGCTTTTCGCCTGAACGTCGAGAGCGTGGCTGACTGTTACGCAGCGCTGGGCGCCATGCACTCACGTTGGACGCCCATTC
Source organism: Myxococcales bacterium (assembly GCA_043752365.1). Lineage (GTDB taxonomy): Bacteria > Myxococcota_A > Polyangia > Polyangiales > Polyangiaceae > PMG-095. Next base: position 1,221 of record JAYUYU010000699.1, read on the forward strand.
CTGGTCGTTTCAAGGACTACGTCGCGCTGCCCAAGCCGAACATGTACCAGTCGTTGCACACGACCGTCATCGGCCCTGGGCGGCAGCGCATCGAGATTCAAATCCGCACGCACGAGATGCACCGTGTGGCCGAGCACGGCGTAGCCGCGCACTGGAAGTACAAAGAGCGCATATCGGGCGGTGTCGACCCCAAGGATGCCGAGAAGTTTAGCTGGCTGCGCGAACTGGCCGACTTTCAACGCAACCTGAAGGACCCGGCCGAGTTCCTGGAAAGCGTGAAGATCGATCTCTTCCCCGACGAGGTCTACATCTTCACGCCCAAAGGCGACCTGCGTGTCTTGCCGCGCGGCTCGACGCCGATCGACTTTGCGTTCGCGATTCACTCGCACGTGGGCGAGCATTGCTCGGGCGCGCGCGCCAACGGCCAAATCGTGCCGCTGCGCTACAAGCTGAAGAGCGGCGACGTCATGGAGATCATGACGTCCCAGAACCAGCAGCCGACCAAAGATTGGTTGGATTTCGCGGTTACCACGCGGGCGCGGGCGCGCATTCGCGCGCACCTGCGCACCGAGCAGCGGCAGAAGAGCATCAACCTGGGGCGTGAGCTGCTCGAGAACGAGATGCGCGCGGCTGGCATTAGCTTCCCGAAGTTCACCAAGAACGAGGTCGAAGTGAAGCGCGTGACCGCAGCGCTCGAGGTGTACAACCTGGACGATTTGCTGCTGCAGGTCGGTTACGGCAAGGTCGACACCGATCAGGTCATCGGGGTCTTGAAAGACGGCCCGCACGGCGGCGAAAACGGTGAAGCCCCGCCCTCCATGCGGCAGGGCAAAATCGAACAGTTCGTGCGCAAGGTCACGGGGCGTGACCAAGGCGGCATCAAGGTCAACGGCATCGACGACGTGCTGGTGCGCTACGCCAAGTGCTGCAATCCGCTGCCGGGCGACGCCATCATCGGCTTCATCACGCGGGGCCGTGGCGCTACCATTCACCGCCGCGAGTGCATGAAGGCCTTCGATACGGATCCCGAGCGTCGCATCGAGGTATGTTGGGATTCAAAGGCCAAGATCAATCGGCCAGTTCAGCTCAGCGTCACGACCACCAACAAGCCTGGCATTCTGGCGATCGTTAGTCAGACTTTCAGCGCGCAGAGCATCAACATCAGCGAAGCCAACTGTCGGGCGGGCGACGACGGGCGCGCGCGCAACGTGTTTACCTTCAACTGCACTGATTTGTCGCAGTTGAAGAACGTGATGCGCGCGCTCAGCAAGGTCGCCGGCGTGGTCGAAGTCGCGCGTATTTAGGGACTATGACCCTCGCGAGCGCGGACGCGGCGTTCCAGGATGCTGGCGCCGATCGGCACGAGGCAGGCAACGACCAGCGCGCCCCAGGCGACTTGGCTCATGCCTTGCAATTTGCCGTCGGGGGCGGCGACTAGCACCCACGACGCCAGCATGGCACCGGCCGCCGAGGCGGCGTGCTGGACGGCCGACTGCGCCGACATGAAGCGGGCGCGCTGCTCGGGGCGGGGGACGCGTGACGCCAGCGCCTGCATGGGCACCATGCGCACGCTGCCCGACAGCATGTAGACGGTGAAGATGAGCAGCACGGGCAGCGACGCCAGCGGATGGATGAAGGCGGTGGCAAGCGCGATGACGTGAAGCAGCGTGCCCAGCACGATCATCCAGGTCGAGCCGAAGCGGTCGACCATGGCTCCGACCAAACGCATGGCAATGAAACTAGCGACCCCGCCAACCAGATACAAAAGGCCAATTCGCTCGCGCGGGTAGCCCATGTTGTGCTGCACGAAAGCCGAGATGTTCGGCACCACGGCGAAGACGCCGCTCATGACAAGCGCGGTGTTCAGCAGTGAAATGGCGGTCGTGGAATCGAGCAGCTTCACCTTCGGGCCCTCACGGCGCGGGGCGTTCAAATGCTCGCGCATGGCCGGCATGAGAAAGATGGCGGTCATGGCCAGCACCAGGCCAAGGCCCGCCACGGCGAAAAATGGCGCGCGCCAGCCGAAGTGCCGCGCGAGCTCGAGCCCAGCCGGCACGCCGAGCACCGAGGCAACCGAGAAGGCGCCCATCACGGCGCCCATGGCTTTGCCGCGGCGCGCAGGGGGGATGGCGTCGGCAATCACGGCCAGCGAGAGCGAAGTGGCGGGCCCACCGAACGCGCCGGCCACCACGCGCGCCATCAGCAGCGACGTTAGGCCCGTGGCGAAGCCGCCCAGCGCCGTCCCGACGACTAGCCCCAGCATCGCGACTGCCAACGCGCGACGCCGGTCGAACTTGTCCAGGAACAGCGAGCCAATGACGCCCGAGACGGCGGCGGCAGCGGTGTAGCTGCCACCGACGATGCCGATGCGGGAGGTCGAGATGCCGAGCGCCGCTGCGAAATCGGGCCCAAGCGGCATGACCATCACGAAATCCAGCACGTTGACGAACTGGATCGCGCCAACCAAAAAAATGATCAGTCGCTCGGAGGCGACCGGCGCAGGCTTACTCAATTGCCGGTACAGGCTCCGCTGGCGCAGCTGGGGGCGTTGCAGTTGCCACCGGCGCATTGGAACTCACAGGTCGCGCCGTCCTCGCAGGTGGCCTTCGGGCAAACCGAGCCGCCGCCGGTGCACGAGAACGTGCAAGTGGAGCCGTCTTGGCAGGTCACAGCCAGGGCTCCGCAGTCGCCCGAGGAGTCGCAACTGAAATCACAGGTGTTGCCAGCGCCGCACGTCGCTTGCCCGCTGCAAATGCTGCCGCCGTCGTCACAGCTGAAGTCGCAGTCGGCCCCAGGCTGACAGGTCACGTCTTTGCAATTGCCAGAGCCCTGGCAGTCGAAGCTGCAGCTGGCGCCGGCTTTGCAAGTGCTGCCGTTGCAGCTGCTGCCGCCGCCCGAGCAATCGAGCGAGCAGGTTGACCCGCTGTCGCACACGACGCCGGTGCAATGGCCGGCGTCGTTGCAGCTGATGTTGCAGGTCGCGTCGTGGTTGCAACGCACGTCAGCGCACGATTTGCCGCCACCGCCGCAGTCAATGTCGCAGGTCGTCCCGAGCTTGCACTCGGCGCCGTTGCAAGCCGCGGCCACGCAGTCCGAACCGTCCAGGCACGTCGCCACGCCCTTGCTGCAGCCGCCGCAGACGGTCGTGTCGAAGAGGCAGCTGTCGGTGCAGGGCGTGACCTGGTTGGCGTTCTCGGCGATGCCTTCGTCGCCACAGGTGTGCGGGGCCCCGGCGGCGCCGCCCATGCCGCTCGCGCCGCCTCCGCCAGCCTCGTTGCCGTCGCAGTCCTCGCCCGGTTCGACCGCGCCGTTACCGCACACCGAGCAGGCGGAGGTGTCCCAGCCGTCGCAGGTGGCTTTGCAGGCGGCCGTGCCACCGCTGAACGCGCCGGGCGCACCGAGCTCGACGCATGGCTTCTCGTCGTCGACCTCGCACACCTCGCAGGCGTCGAGCTTGCCGTTGTCACAAACCGGCGGGCCTTGATCGACGCAGTCCTTGAAGCCGCCGGACGCCTCACACACGAAACACGATCCTGCGACCTGCTGGCAGTCAGTAGTGACCCCGCACTTGTCGTAGCGCGTGCCTGCCCCTGCGCTGGGTGCGCCAGAGCTGCTGCTTTCGCCGCCTTCAGCGGGCGTACTGCCCCCGTTGGCGTTCGCTTTACCCGCGCCGCCTCCGTTCGCGCTGCCGCCGAATGCGTTGCTCTTTCCAGCGTTGCCGGCCGTGGCTTTGCTGCCGCCGCTGGGGCCTCCGGAGCTTTTGGCTCCGCTGCCTTCGTCTGGCTCGAGCGTGTTCGCTTCGGTAGCGCAGGCTCCGGGCAGGAGCCCGGCCAGTGTGAGGCATAGCAGCGTGCTGGTAACGCTAGCGGCGTGGGACGTGCGCTTCATGAGACGCCGCGGACGCCGTTAGCCTTGCTGAGCCTTGCGGTTGGGTGGCGTGCCAGGAGCCTTGCGCACGCCGAGCGAGGCGCCGCCTTCGGATGCGCGCACTTCGTCATTGGTTTCGATGATCTCGTCTTCGCCGACCATGTCGCCGTCTTCGGAAGCGCCTGCCTTGCCGGCGGGTTTGGTGCTTTCCGCGGCGGGGCGCAGACTCCAGCCGCCCTCCACCTCGCCGCTGGGCTTGTTGTCACCCGCCTTGGGCGCGTAGTCGTGCTGCTCGGCAATCAACGGCACCACGACCTTTTCCCACAAGTAGTCGAGCGGCACGTGCGTCACCAGGCTGCTGGGCGGAGCCGCGCGCAGCAGGTCCTCTTCGGTAAATTTGTCGGATTTCTTGAGGCTGGTCTCGATGATTTGGCCCAGCAGCTCCGACGGTAGCCAGCCCGCCAACTTGACCACGCCAAGCGCCGAAACGATGTCTTCGTGCGAGATCAACAGATTCTCGATGGCTCGCTCGATGATGTACGCGATGTACTTTTCAGCGCGGGAGTGCGCGACAGAATCCGAGGACGACGCCTTCCAGGGTTGGCCCTCGATGTCGAACGCCCACAGCTCGTGGCGGTTCAAGTAGCGCTGGCGGTCGTCGGGCTGGAACAGCCGCACGATGTCCTTCGGCGCGGTTACGCCTTCGTCGAGCGCGATCTGCAGCGTCTCGCCGGCGTTCTCGGGCGACAACTTGTTCGCCACGCGTTCGTGCACGCCGGTCAACTCGCTGATGATGCGCGCGCGCTCCATCGGGCGGGTGGCGAGCGAAGTCATGATTTTGCTGCACGGGAACAGGCGCAGAAAATCTTCGGGGGTGCGCTCGCCCAGGCGCAGGCAGTGCTCGGTCACTTCCGAATGAAAAGCCTCGCGACCCTTTCCAAGGCCCGAAATGAACGCGTCCGTATCCGTGTGACCACTTGACTCGACCATGACGACTCCTGGCTCGCGCGCGGTTGCTTGACCTCGCCGGACCCACGACTTTACGCCCGCCCCGCCCGAACGGGGGGCCGTTTTCCGGGGCTGCTACGCGCGGCGCGTCGACACGCATGTCGGTTTTGGTACGCGGCGCGCTCGTCAGTTTAGTGCGCGCGGGCGCCGCTTGGAGAGAGTCGTCGGGCTCGGGCTCGGAAATGCGCGCTCAATTTTGGAGCGCACCGCAAGACTCGCGAACCACGAGCCGAGGCGTCAGCAGCAGGCTGCGGGCGGGCAAGGTCGGGTCGGCGATTCGCTCGAGCAGCGCGCGGAACGCGGTGACGGCGATGTCTCGGCACGGCTGGTGAATCGTCGTCAGTGGAACGCCCACCAGTGTGGCGTATTTGGCGTCGTCGAACCCCACCACCCGAATGTCGTGAGGCACCCGCACTCCGTTGCGGTCCAAGCTGCGCAACAGCTGGGCGGCCGTGAGGTCATTGGCGCACACGATGGCCTCCGGCTTGCCCTTCTGCAGCAGCTCGGCGACCACCTTGGCGTCTTCGGGCTCGTCCACCTCTAGCCAATCGGTCGACAGCTGCAGGTCGTGACGCGCTAGCGCTTCGCGAACACCCGTGATGCGTGCGTCCACCGTCGCCGCAGTCAACGGGCGCCTCAAGAAGGCAATCTTGCGACAGCCGAGCTTCAACAAATGCTCGGCGATCAAATAGCCGGCCGTAAAGTTGTCGATGCCGACAAGGTCGAGGTTGCAACGCGTGGGGAACGGCCCCAAATCGCGATCCAACAGCACCACCGGAACACCGGCCGCCTGGAAGCGGTCGGCAATGGTGCGGTTGGTAGCGTCGCCTTGGTGTCGCAGCTCGAAGGGAGCGAAAAGTACGCCAGCGACGCGGCGCTCGATCAGCTGCTCGCACAGCTCGAGGGCGTGTTGCTCGGTCTCGTCGGCGTCGTCGTTGCGGCCCGCGGCGCCCCCCCAAACTAGCGTGTAATCCTGAGCGCGGGCCAGGTTGGCCAACTCCCCGCAAATCAGCTCGAAAATCTCGGTCGAGGGAAACCCGGGAATCATCAGGGCTAGCTGTCGGGCGGGCGGCCCGGGCGGGGCCTGCTCCTTGACGTACGTACCCGAGCCGGCGCGGCGGACGACCAAGCCCTCCGCCTGGAGGTCCCGCAATGCGCGCGCAACAGTGGGGCGAGAAACGCCAAACCTCTTCACTAACTGCACCTCACTCGGAAGCCTCCCTGACGCTGCGTACTTGCCAGCGGCGATCTCGCTTAGGAGGGCGTTCGAAATTTCACGGTGCTTTGACTGCTCAGCCATAGGCAGTAACTATCAGTTTTAAGCTTGTCATGCTAGCGGCTAGAGAAGCTGTCATGTGGCCGCGCAACGAAACCGTGAGTTAACAGGCGTTTTAGGGGATCAAAGGAACTGCCCGACCAGGAATCCGGTACTGCCTGCCCGGAGCTAAAAAGCGCGCCCCCGCCAATGAGTCAACCGGTTGAAGTCCGATTTTGGGGCAGCCGAGCGTGCTGCAGCCCGGGTTGGACGCCTTCTCCTTGCACGACTCGGCAGGTCCAGCTCAGTTAGTGATGGCTGCTCGCTAGCTGGTTTTCTACTCATGGAAACGTAGAGGTCGGTCGTTGGGGCGATTTTGACGCCGGCGCACTCCGCGACGACACGGAGTGGTCCGTTACCGGTTTCAGGTGCCGAACGGGGATCAAAATCTGCGCGGCGCCTATACTGCGCGGCCCGATGGCCCAACGTGTTCTGATCGTGGGAGCAACTTCAGCCATCGCGGCCGACGTCGCCAGAATCTACGCCTCGCGCGGCGCCCGCCTGCACTTGGTGGCGCGAAGCGGCCCCAAGCTCGAGGCGGTCGTTGCCAGTCTGGGCGGCGCGTCAGTGACGACGGCGCTTGCCGACTTCAAAGACTTGAGTCGGATCGAGCAGCTCGTAGCGCAGGCTTCCAACGAGCTTGGCGGCTTCGATGTCGTGCTCATCGCTCATGGGGACCTCGGCGACCAAGCCGCCAGTGAAGTACGCTTCGACGAAGCCGAGGCCATCTTTCGCACGAACCTGCTGAGCGTCGTCGCTTTCCTCGTGCCGCTCGCCAATTTGCTGGAGGCGCAAGGCAGTGGCTGCATCGGTGTCATCACTTCCGTGGCGGGTGATCGCGGCCGGCCGCGCAACTACACGTACGGAGCCGCGAAGGGCGCGCTCAACGTTTACCTTCAGGGGCTGCGTTCGCGGCTCTTCAACGCGGGTGTGCAAGTCGTGACGCTCAAGCTCGGACCCGTCGATACACCCATGACCGTTGCGCATCCGAAGACGATGTTGTTCGCCGCTTCCGCACAGGTTGCCGCGAGCATCGTTCACGCGCTGCAGGCCGGAGTCGCGGAGGCCTACGTGCCGTCGTTTTGGGGCGCGATCATGCCGATCGTGAGAAACACCCCCGAGCGTGTCTTTCAGCTGTTGCCGTTCCTCTCGGGTCGCTAGCCAGCGGGGCGCCGGCGGCATCGCGGGCAGACGCCTGCCGAGCTAGGCCGTGCGTTCCTGTCTGGTGGATCTTGGGCCTCGCGGGCCTCAGTCGGAGCCCCCTGCGACGGCTTTTGTAGCCGGCGTCGCAAGAGTTTTCGGGGGACGGGGCAATGTTTCCTACCAAAGTCGGAAACAACAACAGAGCGTTTGGAAGGCGACGGGGTGGTCCGCGGGCGAGTTCGTGTTATGCAAACGCCTTGGGGTGGGTCGTGCCTCGTTGCTCGGCCCCTGCGGATTCCCGCAACAGGTAACAATTGAATTGGGAGATGAGAAGATGAACTTAGTAAGGTCTATGCTTAGTACCACGGGCATCGCGATGCTCGTCCTCGGTATTGCAACGGGTGGTTGCAGCGACGACGATGACGACGTGACGAACCCGGGCGGAAGCGCCGGCAAGGGCGGTTCGACCACCGGCGGCGCCAAGGGTGGCTCGACCACCGGCGGCAAGGGCGGCACGACCGCGGGCGGCAAGGGCGGCAAGGGCGGCAAGGGCGGCACCGGCGGCACGTCTCCGGGCGGCGCGGGCGCGGGCGGTGAAGGCGGCGCGCTTGGTGGCGCTGGCGGCGAGGGCGGCGCAGTCGGCGGCGCTGGCGGCGACCCGGGTGTGGTCGGCGGCGGCGGTGCTGGCGGTGCTGGCGGTGCTGGCGGCGCCAACTGAGCGACACGGGGCTCGATAACCTAGCGGGCCCAGAGTTGCTCAGCGTGGATGCGATGCCGACGAGCCTCAAGGCTTCGTCGGCATCGCGCTTTTTGTGGTCGACATGTGTGCGCGTGTGAGTAGCCGACCTCAACGGCACCCAAGACGGCACCACCGACGACCCGACCCTGTCCGGGCTCGGCGGCACCACCACCAAGGCGAATGACGTGCCGGAGCCTGGTGACTGGTTTCTGGCGGTGCAGGAAGCGGACTGCAAGGCGCCCGGCGCGTTGCAGCGCACGCGCATTCGTCGCTTGAGCACCGCGCAGTGGCACAACACAGTGTCTCAGGCGCTAGCGGTCTCGCCCCCGGCTGCTGACTTCCCGGTTGACGCGCTCAGCTCGACCACGGGCTTTAACACCGACGCCGTGCTCAACAAGGTGAGCGTGCTGCTCGCCAACGCTTACTTCAATGCGGGCGACAGTCTGGCGCCGCAAGCCGCCACGGCCGCGCTGCAGGCGTACGCCTGCCTGGCGACGAACGCCAAAGACGTCAGTTGCAGTACGCCGTTCTTGAAAGCTTTCGGCGCCCGTTTGTTTCGTCGTCCGTTGACGGACGAAGAGACCGGTCGCTACGGCGCCTTTCTGACCGCTCAGGCCGCGCTCGACCCCGCCCAGACGGCAGTCGCCAGCGTGCTGCGCGCCATGCTGCTGTCGCCCAACATGCTCTACCTTACCGAGCTGGGTAGCAGCAAAGCCGGCGAAGTGACGCTCACACCCTTCGAGCAAGCGTCACTGCTTTCGTACACCATCGCCGACGTACCGCCCGACCAGGCGCTGGCCGCGGCCGCGCAAAAGGGCAGCTTGAACAACGCGGCCGAGCGCGCCACACATGCTCAGCGCTTGCTTCGAGCCGCCAGCGCGCGAGCCAAGTATGCAGACTTCTGGCAGCAGTACCTGCCGCTCGGCGATTGGCGCGGCGCGGCTGGGGTCGACCCGGCGCTCTCAACCGCTATCGAAGACGAGACGAAGCAACACTTCGACAAAATTGTCTGGCAGCAAAGCGGCGGCTTCGCCGATCTAGTGACGGCGCCCTACACCTACG
>JAYUYU010000700.1:0-10351 GCA_043752365.1 Myxococcales bacterium
TCGCCGGGGAGGCGTTGCAGCGAAAGCGTGGTCAAGGTGCGGCGCGGTCCGACTTCCAAGAGTACGACCGGACCCGCAGCCTCGAGCGTCTTGACCGCGCCGACGAAGCGCACGGTCCGGCGCAAATGCGAGCTCCAATAATCTGCGTCACACGCTTCGGCGTCGGTCAACCAGGTGCCGGTGGCGGTCGATACGATGCGCAGCCTGGGCGCGCTCAAGCGCACTTGGCGTACCTCGTCTGCGAACAGCCGGACGGCTTCGTCCATGCTGCGCGAGTGGAAGGCGTGCGACGTCTCCAGCAGCTTCGCGAGAATTTCGCGACGGGTAAGCTCGGCTTGGAAGCGCTCGACGGACTCCGGTGGCCCGCCTACCACGCACAGGCCCGGTCCGTTTTCTGCGGCCAAGTCCAGATCTGCCGGCAGGTACTGCGCGACGTTCTGGGCGCTATCTCTCACGCTGAGCATCGAGCCTGCGGGCATGCTCTGCATCAGCCGTCCGCGCGTCGCCACGAGCTGCAGTGCGCCGTCGAGCTCGAAGACGCCGGCCAAGCACGCCGCCACGAATTCACCGATGCTGTGGCCGACCAGGTACGTTGGCTCGATGCCCCAGGACATAAGCGTCCTAGCCAGCGCGTACTCGATGGTGAAGAGCGCACACTGTGTCAACTCGGTACGTTTGAGATCCAGGCGCGCGGCTTCGCGATCAGTCTGGGGGAACAGAACGTCGCGCAAGTCGCGACCGAGCCGCGGCTTCAGCAGCTCGGCGCACTCGTCGACGGTGAGCCGAAATAGGGCTTCGGAGTCGTACAGGTTACGCCCCATGTCGACGTACTGCGCGCCTTGACCGGGGAACATGAACGCGAGTCGTAGCGGCGACGCGCTGGCCTTGCGGCGCGTGCCGTCAGTAGGAGAACGCAGCTTGGCGGCGGCCTCTTCCGGGCTGGAAGCGACGACCGCGCGGCGCTCCGCAAACGCAGCCCGGCCGAGTGCCAGCGTGTACGCGGCGTCCGCTAGGCGTAGCGCGGGCTGAGCGGCGAGGTGGTCGGCGAGCGCGTGGGAGGCGCGCTCGAGCGCGCCTTCGCTGCGGGCCGAGAGCAGCAACACCTGCGGCGCGATCGAAGAGCCGGAAGGCGTAGGGCTGGGCGCTTCTTCCAAGATGGCGTGCGCGTTCGTGCCGCCCACGCCGAAGGAGCTCAAGCCAGCGCGGCGCGCGGCACCGCCGCGCGGCCAGGGGCGAAGCTCGTCGACGACGAAAAACGGGCTCTCCTCGAAGGTGATCTTGGGGTTCGGGGCGCGATAGTGCAGGCTGGCCGGCAAGCGCTCGTGCTCGAGCGACAACGCGACTTTGATCAGCCCCGTGACACCGGCGGCGGCTGTCAGGTGGCCGAAGTTGCTCTTGATCGAGCCGATGCCACAGTACTGCTTGTCCGGTGTTTGCGTCCGGTAGGCCTGCGTCAACGCTTCGACCTCGATCGGATCACCGACGGGCGTGGCAGTGCCGTGGGCCTCGACGTACTGGATGTCGCGGGCGCTCACGCCGGCGTCCTCGAGCGCCATTTCGATCACAGCGGCTTGACCCTTCACGCTGGGCGCCGTGAAGCTGGCTTTGTGACCACCGTCGTTGTTGACCCCGACACCGCGGATCACCGCGTAGACGTGATCGCCTGCGGCCAGCGCGTCTTCGAGCGGCTTGAGCACGACCATGGCCGCGCCGTCGCTGAACAGGGTGCCGGTCGCGTCCGCGTCGAAGGTGCGAGTGTGTCCGTCGCGTGAGAGCATGCCGCCCTCTTGGTACAGGTGACCGGTCTCTTGCGGCACGGACAGCGCCGCGCCCCCGGCCAACGCGACGTCGCACAGACCGCCGCGCAGCTGCTGCACGGCCGTAGCGATGGCCACCAGTGACGTGGAGCATGCGGTGTGGATACTCAGCGCCGGGCCGGTCAGGTCGAGCTTGTTGGCGATGCGGGTCGCGACGTAGTCCTTCTCGCTCGCCACCATGGTCGTGAACGCGCCGACGCGACTAATCGCTTCAGGGTGGGCCAATACCGCGTTCAAATAGTAGCTGTTGTTGTGCGTGCCTGCGTACACGCCGACGACCGAATCATTGGTCTTCGGACCGTAGCCTGCGTCTTCCAACGCATGCCACGAGAGTTCCAACAACAGGCGCTGTTGTGGATCGAGCACCACGGCTTCAGCCGGCGACACGCCGAAAAAGGCAGCATCGAAGTACTCGGCGCCGTCGATCACGCCGCGCGCCGGCACGAAGCTCGGATCGTCGCGCTCACGTGCGGGCACCGCCGCCAAGGCTTGCGCGCTGAGCTTTGCGACGCTTTCCAGGCCGGCCTCGAGGTTCCGCCAAAGTTCGCGCACGGACGCGGCGCCCGGGAAGCGACCTGCCATGCCGATCACCGCGATGGGCGCGCTGCTGCCGCGATCACGCTTCATGACCCGCCGCGCTTTGCCAACAGCTCCGGCGGGGTCGGCCAGGTACGCCGCTTGGCCTGCGATCGTCGGGTACTCGAAGAATTGCACGATCGGCAGACGTTGACCGAGCGCGCGCTCGGCCGCTGCCGCGACCCGTAGCGCCAACAGTGAGTTGCCGCCGAGCTCGAAGAAGTTGTCGTGGACGCCAACGCCTTGCATGCTCAGGACGTCCTCCCAAATCGCCAATAGTTGGCGCTGGGCTTCGTTGCTGGCAGCCACGTAGTCGCTGGTCAGCGTCGGACGCTCGGTGTTGGGCGAAGGCAGGCTGCGCTTGTCGACCTTGCCACTGGGCGTGCGCGGCAACGAGGCCAGCGCCACGAACGCCGCCGGCAGCATGTATTCGGGCAGGCGTTTCTGCAGAAATCCGCGCAAAACGCTCGAACTCTCGGCGCCTTCCAGCACGACCCAGGCGATGATGCGCTTGTCCCCGGGCTTGGGCTCGCGCACGGCGACGGCAGCTTCTTTAACGCTGGGGTGCGCCGATAGCGCGACCTCGATTTCACCCAGCTCGATGCGGTAGCCGCGCACCTTTACCTGGCCGTCGAGGCGACCCAAGAACTGCAGCGGCCCGCCCGGCAGCTCTTTCACCAAATCGCCGGTCTTGTAGAAGCGTTGACCCGCGTACGACCCTGCATGGGGGCCCAGCGTGACGAAGCGCTCGGCCGTGAGCTCGGGCCGATGCAGGTAGCCACGCGCCAGTGCAACGCCGCCCAGGAACAGCTCGCCCTCTTCACCAGGGGCGACCAGCGAGCCATCTTCGCGCAGCACCGCCAGAGCGACGTTGGGCAGCGCGACGCCAATGGGCGGAAGCGCCGGCCAAGTCGCCGGTGCGCCCGTGAGCTCGTGCGAGGTGACGACGTGCGTCTCCGATGGGCCGTAGTGGTTGTACAGCTTGGCTTCGGGTAGCGCCGTGAACAGCTCGGTCAGGGCGCGGGTGATCTGCAGCTGTTCGCCAGCGGTGATGACCTCGCGCAAGGTGCGCGGCAGCCGCCCGTGCGCCACGGCAATATCGGCCAAGCTTTGCAGCGCAATGAACGGCAAGAAGATGCGCGCGATGCCTTGCAGCTCGATCAGCTCCAGCAGCCGCAGCATTTCCAGCCGTAGCCGCTCTTCGACCAAGACCAGGCGGCCGCCGCTGCACCAGGTGGAAAAAATTTCCTGAAAGTGTACGTCGAAGCTCAGCGGCGCAAACTGTAGAGTCGAGGTTTCGGTTCCTGCGATCGAGTCGTGCAGCTGCCAATCGATCAGGTTGTCGAGCGCGCCGTGGACCATGGCGACGCCCTTGGGCTTACCGGTCGAGCCCGAGGTGTAGATGGCGTAAGCAAGGCTGTCGGGCGAGTGTCGCGCCGGCAGGCGCTCGGCTTCGGCCCCGACGGGCACGTTGGCCGGAAGCTCGAAGTCGACGTGGGCAATCGCCTCACCAGGCAGGGTCAAGCCGCCTTGCTTGAGCACGAGCACGGGGCGCGCGTCGTCGATCATGAAGGCGAGTCGATCGGCGGGGTAACCAGGATCGAGCGGCAGATAGCAAGCACCGGCCTTCAGTACCGCGAGCAGCGCGACGACTGCTTCGAGCGAACGTTCGAACGCGATGCCCACGACGCTGTCGGGCACCACACCTTGCGCGACCAGCTGCCGCGCCAAGCAATTGGCATGCGCGTCGAGCTGAGCGTAGCTCAGTGTCCGCGCCCCGAACGTGACCGCGGGTGCGGCGCGCCGCTGGTCGACTTGCCCTTCAAAACGTTGAACGAAAGATTGCCCGCTCATTTTCCTGCCCGTGCCGGGGGCGAACAGTAGCGCCGCGCGTGCGGGTCACAAAGCCCTTACGAGCAGGCCCAAGCGCCGCGCCGGTTCGAACAGCCCCCAGTGAAGCCAGGCGGAGCGACACTAGGCATTTTTACCGGTTGCGACCGGGTCCCGCGAGCAACAGCGTCAGAGGCTGCGAAATGCCGGGCCGAGCAGCAACCCCGGGGTGTTTCTTCCGGTTCGCTACCGCTCTACTAGCTAGCGCGTCAGCACTTCGAAAAACTTCAGCAACCGCTCGGGGTAATCGACTGGGCTGGCTTCAACGTAGTGGCCATGGCCTGCCTTCGGCACTAGGAACACGGCCTTGGGTTCGCGCGCCGCCGCGAAAAGTCGCTGGGTCATCCAATTCGGAACCAATTGGTCGTCGACGCCGCCCACCAACAGTAGCGGTCGGGGCGCAATCTGCCCGATCACTTGCTCGGGGACTTGTTCGTGCGGCTTCATACCGCCCAAGTACAGGGCGAGCCGCGCGGGCCAGCGCGTCAACGGGCCGAAGCGGCGGTATTCCCAGTCCAGGTGCACCAGCGGGTCGGGCGGCGAGCTCGCGATCACCAGGGCGCGCAGCCGCTGGTCTTGGGCCGCGACCTGCGCCAGCGTGTGGCCGCCCATCGAGAAGCCGAAGGCGCCCAGTCGCTGGGCGTCGACCTCGGGCTGAGCCGTCAGCCACGCCAGTGCCGTCGACAGAGCCCGGCGTTCCGTCGCGCCCCACTCGATCTGACCGTCGCTCTGGCCGTGCCCGGGCCAGTCGAACGCCAGCACACCGAAGCCGGCCTGGCTCAAGATGCGCGCTTCGGGCGCCAGGTCGCTGCGCTCGCCCAGCGAGCCATGCAACAAGATGACGGTCGCGCCGTTGCTGGCGGGCGCGAAGACGCCGGCCAGCGTGCTGCCGTTTGGCGTCGGGAATGCCACGTCGCGTAGGCCGACGATGCCGAAGTCGGCCAAGTTGATGCGCGGTTCGTGGCGAACCGGAATGAAGCAGCGCCACTCGTCGCGGTAGGCACGGTAGGCGATGTTTGCGGGGATTAGCAGCATGAGCAGCGCTGCCATGCCGACTCGCACCTTGCGCGAAAGCGTCGGGCTCGGCATTGGCATCGAGCCTTCAGGGGCTCACGCTGCGAAGAAGCTCATGGCTCGCCGATGCGGGCTTGCCGAACTCGCGCTGCAACCAGCTCGCGATGTGAGACATCACCCTCTCGCGCTGTTCCACCAGGAAGAACGTGTGATCTGCCTCGGGGTAGAACACGATCTCCAGGCTGGGCGCGATTTCGGGTGCCTTGACGAAGTCGAAGAACTGCCCTTGGTAGGAGTAGTTGGTGTCGCCGCCGCTGTACATGCACAGCATGCGCACTCCCCGGCCCGCTAGCTTGCGCATATCGGCGGTCAGCTGCTCTTGTGTTAGGTATTCGCGCACGAACACGGTCTCGGGGTCGAGACTGCGATCGTTCAAGTCCGCGGGCTCGTTGAACAGGTTAGGGTACTTGAGGCGCAGCAGGCGCTCCCAACGGCTGCGCTCCAAGAACCGATGCAGGTATTGCAGGTAGAAGCGCCGGGTCCGATACTGATAACCCTCGAGGTAGATCATCCCGACGACCTCGGGAGCTTCGACTCCGACCGCGTGCGCTGCGTCCACGCTGGAGCAGAAGCCGACGAGCACGAACCGCTCGAAGCCGCGCTGCTTTTTGAGCGTGAGCATGGCCTCGCGCACGTCAGCCACGTTGCGCTCGGCGTCGGGGCGCTTGTCGTCGCGGCTGGCAGCGCTGTCGCCGAGGCCGGAGGTGTCGAAGCGCAAGCAGCTGAAGCCCAGTTGAGCCAGTCGTCGCGATAGGTCGACGAAAACGCGGTGTGGTCCCACGTGGTGGTTCGTCCCGACATTCCAGAACAGCACCGCCGGCGCGCCTTCGATGCGATCTTGCGGGGCCGGCTCGGCCAGCACGCCGTGCAGCGACCCTGACGCGCCGAAGCTCAAAACACGCTCGGAGCTGCTCATGCTGCCGTCACCTCTCCGAGCTCTTTGGCCATATCGGCCAGGATAGACCCGGACAGTTGTGCGCGCCCCTGAGCACCTGCTTCATTGCCCTCTTCGGCGGCACGATTGAGCTCACTCGCAAGGCC
Organism: Myxococcales bacterium; assembly: GCA_043752365.1. GTDB lineage: Bacteria > Myxococcota_A > Polyangia > Polyangiales > Polyangiaceae > PMG-095. The sequence goes on from JAYUYU010000700.1 coordinate 6,399, forward strand.
TGCGGCCAGGTAAGCGTCGTGCAAGCGTTGGAGGGCGTCGCGTGCTTCGCTCGCGAACAGCGAGACGTTCCTGACCGCGCCCGGTAGCTCCCCGAGCATGTTCAGGCCATCCAGCTCACGGCGCTGGGTCTGGGGAAACGGATAGCCGAGCAGCTCTGAGCGACCACCTCCTCGGCGATCGCTGTGAAGCAACAGCAGATTGCGACGCCTATCCCACATTTCCAGCTCCGAGACGTAGGCGGCGCCATGCACGACCGGATCCCAGAGCACCAAGCGCTTGGCCTCTAGACCTGCCTGGCAGGCTTTGATGGCGAGCGCGCCGCCCAAACGCTTGCCCAAGATCGAAAGCTGGCGCGCGCCCGAGATGTCTTTGAGCTCGGTAGCAGCCTGCTGAATGTCCTCCACCCACGCGCCGACCGAACCTTCCTCGACTCGACCGGCCGAGTCACCCGTGCCGAAGTAGTCGAAGCGCAGCACGTGATGTCCGGCATTTGCAAGCATGGCCGAGAGCCTTCGAAAGCCCCACAGCGACGTGCCGTACTCCTGAACGCCGGGATAGCAGAGGAGGATCGCATGACTACGACGCTGCGCCCCCTGGGGTGCGTCGTAGACCCCGTACAGCTTCTTCTTGGAGTCGCCGAAGAACATCGGTTTCATTGGAGGAACGTGCCCATCGAAAGAAGTACGCCCCTATATAGGGGGAGCGGCCGTGGCGCATTGGAGATTTAGTTGAGCCGCTCGTCTCGTTGCCAGATTTCATTGATACTGGACCGTCGGCCAGTAACCTTGGCGCCTCCGAATATGCTTACGGTGGCCGGAATCGCACGCGCGCCGGAGCGAAGCTAGCGGAGGAATAGCTGGGCAACGACGCAGCGATGGTCGGAGACGCCGGGGCACCCGATTTCGAACCGTCCGAACCCCAACTCGGGTCCGGCCATGATTCGGTCCAGCCGCAGGAAAGGCCGACGCGCGGGGTAGGTGTAGCCGAGGCCCCAGCTGGCGGCGCTGAATCCGTCCGAATAACCAGAAAGCTCACGCCGCAACGTCGCGCTGAGGCCCGGTAGATTGGTGTCGCCAGCGAGCACGACCGGGTAGCGCTCGCTGCGAGCCATGGTCGCGAATGCCACGACCTGTTTTACGCGCAGCTCGGCGTTCTTCGCCAAGTCGGCTTCGGGATCCCCGGCCAGGATTCCTCCCGTGCGAATGTGGCGCAAAATCCCCCGAAAGCCGTAGACGCCGAAGGCGCCGCGTGGCGAGATTGGATGCACGCTGTACAGCGCGAGCTTACCCAAGGTCGTGTCGACGACGTAGCGCATGAAACGCGGTGTATGCGGCCGATCTGGCATCGGAATTTTTTCCGGCTCGGTGCGCTCGAGGATCGGGAAGCGGCTTGCTAGCAAGAACTGCGTCGAGCCATCGACGTGCGCAAAGCGGGCCCGCAGTCCCTCGTGGAGTGGACCACCCCACGGCGACTCTTGAAATAGCGCAACGTCGGGCTTTACTTCGTCGACCGCAGCGAGCAACCCCTCGACACCGCCGTACGCGTTGGCCACGTTCAACGAAAGCAATTTGAGCGTAGGTCCGGGCGAGGCACTAGCTGGCCACGGAAGGACCAAGCCCATCAGGGGGAACACGACCAGCATCAGCGCCACGAGCTGGGTCCACAACAGCTTTTGGTGTCCAAGGAACCAGAGGGCGGGTACGAAAACGGCCAGCGGTGCAGCGAATAGCAGCCGCGGCAGGTAGAGTGCGCCCGCGGTCACCCACCATGCTTCCCCAAGTCCGGCGAGTGCGACACATAGCCCAACCAGTGTTGCCGGGTAGGCATACGCGCCGACAACAACCAAGCGTCGAAAAAAAACCATCAGCGGCCGCGCCTTGGCGTGTTTCATCTCGGGCAGAGGCACTTTAGCATGCGTCAACGTGGCCCCCGCACTCGACGCGAGCGATCCGCGATCGGGCGCGTGATCGTTGTCGAGTGGTGCGCGGTTTCGCACACACCGGTGCGTCACGCTGCATTCTTTGCGATGGCGACGGCTTGCCTTCCGACCTATGGTGGATCGGGAGCCCGAGATTGACGAGTCAGCAAACCCCACCCGGCACGCCCGGGGCGCCCACCGATACCAGGCTTGCGCAACGGCGTGACGTCGAGACTTGGGCCGATCAGGAATGGCAGCGGCTTTGGTTAACGTTGGACCAGATGCCGTGGAAGAAGCTGGCGTTGATTGCCGCGGGAGAGGGCGTTCCGCGGGATTTCACGCTGACGCTAGCTATGACGTTGTCCCGCACGGGCATGAGCCACGTCGGCGCACCCATCCTGGTAGCCGACTGCACCGAGGTTCCGTTGCAGCAATTGAACGCGATCTTGGCGGATGTTCGGGCGTGTTGTGAAGGCGGCGAGCGGGTCATCCTGGCGTTGTCCACGGTTGCCGGAAGTCCAACGACGGCGGCGCTGGCAGCGGCTGCTGACGGGGTCGTACTGTGCGTGATGCTCGGGCGGATGCTGTCCAGCGACGCAAAGCGAACAATCGCCGCGATTGGTCCGTCGAAGATTCTGGGCTCGGTGATTGTCCGACCCGAGGCCGCTCGTAAGTAGCGCTTCCTTGTCGTCAGCGGTTGCGCCCGCCGAGCGGCGCCGAAAATCCGAACGTGAGCCCGGCCATCAGCGCATAGCTGAAGGGAATGGTCGTCGCCCCCCTGTACGCTTGTTGCGCCATCGTTCCGCCCACGTCGATCTCCAGCCAGTCTGTGAGGCCGTAACTGGCCAGCGCGCCCCCCGAGAGATTGTCGAACGCCGCGGCGTCATTCCCTGCCTTTGAAACGGACGCGGCCGTGCCAGCGTTCAAGCCGACGAAGAACAGCCGGCGTTGCCAGCCGACGGTCGCGGTGGCACCGACGCGCGGATCGACCGTCGCCCGCTGTGGATCGAGCGTGGGAGCAACGAAAGCTGCTAGGCCGAGGCTCAAGTTGCCGCCTTCGAGCCGGGTACCGTGGCCAATGAACGCCGTAGCTGTGGGGTACAAGCTGTACGAGTCGTATCCTTGGACGTAGTGGGCTCGGAATGCGCTGACACCAGCGCTGAGCGAGGTCGACGTGCGCCGCGCAAGGCGGTGATTCCATGCCTCATTGGCAGTCGCCAGCGTGACGTCGTTGCCGAGCGACGACCAGCCTTGCTGGAGTGTGCCCGTGGTGACCCACGCATTGCGCGCCGAGGTGGCCATTGTGTAGGTCGCGAATCCACCGACCAAGACGCCACGCGTCACTGGGTAGCTGGCTCGTGACGCGCCCTCGAGGCCACCCGACATCGAGTAGGACGCAGCGCTACCTAGCTTCAGCCCGTTGCCGACTGAATGGTCGATGCCGAGCGTGCTCGTCCAGTAGCCGTAGTGCATGGTTTCCTGGACGACGCGGGGCTGGAGCTGAGCCCCCTGCATGGTCGGCATGTTGGAGGGCTGGCTCGGATCCGCAGGGAGATCGCTGGTCCCAGTTCCGCCGTCCCCCGTGGTAGCGCCATCGGCGGCGGTTGGGGTCGCGGCGATCGGGTCGAGTGCTTGCCTCTGAAAATTGACTTGACCCATTTGGCCCGCGCTGCTGACAAACACCACCGAGCGACGAAAGCGATACGCCGCATTGATGGTCGCCGAGTGATAGACGAGTAGTTCGCGGGGCCGCGACTCGAGAGGCGTCAAGGTCAGGTTGGCGCCGTAACCGAACGACAGCGTGAAACGGGGCCAGGCGAGCGCTAGTAGCACGTTGGGCCGCGTCGCCCCCTCGGCATGGGGCGAACCGCCTGTCGAGTAACGTGCTTCGGTGCGATCGCTCACGCTGACGGTGGCGAGCTGTGCGAGTAACGGGACCAGCAGGAGTGACATCTAAGGGCGCTCCCAAGGCTAGCACTACGCCGGGCCGCGCTCAGCGTACGGCCCGCGCCGCATGTCCGGTGTGCACGGCGG
>JAYUYU010000701.1:0-10341 GCA_043752365.1 Myxococcales bacterium
TTGGTTTCGAGATCCGTCTTTCGTTGCGTGACGCGTTCTTCAGAGGTCGTGAAGAGCTCATCGCTGAATTCAGCTGCCTCTTTTCGCACCTTCTCGAGCTCCGCCTCCAAGGTCAACACGGTCTCGAGGTCGATATTCGTCGACAACTCGTCGATTTCGGCATCAGTGAGCTTAGGGAACAGCGACCGCAAGATGTCGCGCACGTCGAGCTTCGCGTCGACATCCACCTTTCCGGCCTCGTCGACAGCGCCCTTCAAGGAACAGCCCGCCACCACGCAGCCAAACAGACCACACACCAGGACAACGGCCCCCGACTTACGCAACAACTTCATCGTGCATCCTCCAGATCGGCAAGGCAAAGCACTCCCCGTGCCAAATTGCCATTCTAGCCAAAACTGCGATTTTTGAGGTCTAGCAATGCATTTCACATGGACGCGAACCGGCCCGCGAAGCACGGAGCCTGACAACCGCGTCACACCCGACATTGGCTCCGAGTGCGAGTGGAGCGGCGGGCCGGGCTCGCTCTCCTCGTATCAATTGGCTGCCTCCGCGAGCTTCGAGCTGAGCTTCGAGTCGGCCGAACAGCAGAATCACCGTGCATCGCACGGCCCTGCTTAGCTCTCAAAAGGAGCGATGGGCGCCCAGGAAGGCGCCTTGCGGCGTGATGGCGATCAGCGGCCGCAGACGAGCTGAATCCCGCTGATTGAAGCCAGGTGCCGTAAGTAGGAGGATCGCACCAGCAGCCAGGCCGGCGATACCGACGCCCCAACCCACGGTGCTAACCGTGGCCAAGGATCTCGCGCTGGTGCCAGCGTCGACGCCCTCTTGGTCACGGCATGCTCCGCCGGTGCAGTGCTCTTCGGCGGTGCCTTTCTTGCCAAGCACGAGCGCGCCGGTCGTCGCGCCGACGGCCAGGCCCACGATTCCGATGCCACCGGCCACATAGCCCCAAGTGCGCTGCGAGCTCCCGTGCGCCGGTGCTGGGGTCGCGGGCGCAGTCGACGGGGTGGTGTCCAGGGCAGCGCTTGGCGGCGCCGGAGGCGGCTCGAGCTCGAAGCGTAGCTGCTGTTTGAGCACCATCGTGACCGTCATCGTCTGTTCCTCGCCTCCGGGGGCCTGCGCGCTGAGCACGTGCTGGCCCGGGTCGACCGGAAGCGGTAGGCCGAGCGAGGCGCCCTTTAGCTCGACGCCGTTGCGGCGCACGACAGTGCCGGGGGGTGCGTTCGCGGACAAGACGACGATCAACGTCGGCACCGTGGGCTTGAGCTTGGCGACCTGGTCGCTCGCGATCGTCGCGCGATCGCGATGACGGCTTTGCTGATCCGCCGGAAAGCGGGACACCAAGCCGATGTAGTCCTCGTAGCGCGCCACTGCGCCGGCTACTTTGCCCCATCGGGCGTGACACTCGGCGCTCGTGAACAGGGTGCCGGCGCGCGGCTCGATGCGCTGGCTCTCGTCGAGCGCGGGGCAGGCCACGTCGAAATGACCCAGTCCCATCTCACTCACTCCCTTGTCGAATAGCGCGCCGGCGGCTGCGGTGTCTTGTGCGAACGCGGACGGTGCGAGCAGGCAAGCGCCGAGGGGCAGCGTGAACAAGAGGCGTGAGCCGGGCAGGTGAAACATGGTGAGCTCTCAATCGCGGGTGTACGGTGGGGGCGGCGTTGCGGGTATCGGCGGTGTCGTGGGCGCCGACGCGCGGGGGACGAGCGCGGCAGGGCGGCGCGCATCGAAACTTGGTAGCGATCCCTTGGGGCGCGCGACGCCGGCTGAGCTAGCCGCTGCTCCAGAGGGTGCAGGTGGTGCGACCTTGGGCGCGGTGCTCGTGGCCGAGGTCGCGGTGGCCATGGTCGAAGAGGCGGCTCCGGGAGGCGGCGGTGGAGCGCTGTTGCCCTGGCCCGTTGCATCGGCGATTGGGCCACGCGCAGCCGAAGCGCTGGCCTCAGCCGCAACGGAGCTCGAGCGATGCATCATGAGCGCGGTGGCCCCGGCGCCAGCCGAGAGCACGAAAATGGCCCCCGCGACGAGCAGCAGCGGGCTCTTGCTCGCTGCTACGGGCGGCCTCGTCGCGGCGAACGCAGGCGCCGGCCCAGTCTGGGCGGGGGACACCGCCGCGCCCGCATTGGTGACCGCTCGCGCAGCCGGCGTGAGAAATTGGGTGTGGGGCGTGAAAGCCCCGGCTGCGACTGGCAACTTGGCATCGGCGAGCACTTCGGCCAAAGCCGCGCAGGCGTCGGAGGCGCGCGCAAAACGTTGCGTCGGCGTGACGTGCGTGGCTTTGAAGAACCACGCGTCGAAGCCCGGGGGCAGCCTCTTACCGAGGCGCGCCGCTCGCGCGCTGGGGCTCTCTGTTGCGCCCTTACAAGTGTGCAGCGCGAACGCGATCGCCGATTCGAAGCGCTCCGTCTCTTCTTGCCAGTAGCTGGCGCCGACCAGCAGCGTGTACACGATCAGGCCGAGCGCGTAGAGATCCGTCGCGGGGTTCACTGGCTCACCCATGACCTGCTCGGGTGCCATATAGAGCGGCGTCCCTAGACTTTGCGTAGCGTTGCCACCCGTCGCGTTGTCCGTCACCACCTTCGAGATACCGAAATCCAAAATCTTGATGCGCGGCGAACCGTCGTCGCGGGTCGTCAGAAATAGGTTTTCCGGCTTCAGATCGCGGTGAACGATGCCGGCGGCGTGCGTCTTGTCGAGCGCCGTCGTCACTTGTCGCATGAACGTGAGCACCTCGGTCGGGGGGAGCGAGCCGACACGCTTCACTAGCTCCCCCAGCTCCTCGCCTTGCAAGAGCTCCATCACCAGGAAGGGCATGGCCGTCTCCTGGTCGACGCCAGCGTCGAAAACGTCGACGATGAACTCGCTGTTCACTTTAGCGGTGACGCGTGCTTCCCGCTGGAAGCGCTCGCGCAGATCCGCGCTCGCCACCAGCATGGGCAGCATCACCTTCAGCGCACGGCGCCGGTCGGTCTCCACATGCAAGACCTCGTAGACCGCGCCCATGCCGCCCGCCGCGATGCAGCGAACGACACGGTAGCGGCCCGCGAACAGCTTGGTCTCGTCGAGCTGGACGGGGTGCATTGGCTCAGAACGGCAGCATGCAGTCGGTGGGTAGGCAGCAGGCGTGAGGGTTGGCGTCACCGCAAGCGTCGTTAGGGGGGGGGTCGCGGTACAGCGGGTTCAAACTGCCCTGGGCAAAGTCGAGCACGAAGTGATGCTTGTGCACCCAGCCGCAGTGCGCCCCGCGAATCAGACTTTGCTGTGAGAAGACGTTCCAGTCGCTGCCGTCGATGCTCACGGCGAAATTGCCTTTCGCCTCACCGCAGCCGCCGTTGCCTACTGCCAGCGTGAAGTCACGCGCGCCCACGAAGCAATTGCCGCCGCTGTCGCACCACTGGTAGTTCGAGGTAGAGCCGTATTCTTTGGCCATGTAGAGCGACAGGTTGCACTCCATGTAGCCAGGCGTGCCGGGTTGCAAGATGGGACCAGGCTTGTAATGAGCCTCGCAGATCGACCTGATCGTGCTCGTGGCGATGCCGTCCCACAGGAAGGCTTCGTCATCGATGTCATCCATGCGGAACTTGATGCAGTGTTCGATGCGCGGCGCGTCGCAGTAGACGAAGCCGCCCTCGAGGGAGCATTGATAGGTTCCCTCCGTACGGCAATCGTCGTTGCGACCGTTGCTGCAGGCGCTGCCAGGCGCGGCTACCAGGTCACCACAGCCGCCGCAGGCGTTACGGGGCGGCGCGGCGGGCGCGTTGCATGCCAGGCTGTCCCGGGTCGTGCATTCCCAAACCCCGTTGCGCCAGCAGCTGCCAACCTCACCGTTGGCGCAGCCGGTTCCCACCCGGGGCTCGTCAGGCATCTCCGTGCAGCCGCCACACTTGTTTTCGCCACCGTCGAACGGCGCGGTGCAATAGACGTACTCCGGACCCAAGCAAGCGTAGGTCCCCGTTTGAGTGCAAGTGCCCGGACGCCCATTGTCGCACGTGTCACTCAGCTTGTGGTCCAGCGCCACGCAGCCGCCGCATTCGTTCTCCACGTTCTCGGTTTGCGCATCGCAAAATACCGCATTATTGGTGGAGTCGCACTGGTACGTTCCGGTTCGGTGGCAAGTGCCGGGCCTACCGTTGTCGCAAGCAGAACCTTGGGCAGCCGCGAGCGGCGTGCAGCCACCACAAGTGTTCTTCACGCCCTCGTCGACGAGCGTATCGCCGTCGTTGTCCTTGTAGTCGCAAATCTCGGTGATGCTGGCGTTCGCGTAGCCGGCCGCCGCGTTGGAGGTGCTGTACAGATCCCACGAGAAGCAATCGCCGAAGAAGTTGGCGTTGGTGATGCCGTCGTGCACCGTGCACAGGTTTAACTTCAAGCCGCCCGCGGGCATTTGCTCCGGCACGGTGATGGTTTGCGTGAACGTCGCCGAGTTCGGGTTGCCCACGGTCGTGGCCGGCGTGAAGACGGTGTTCGTGTAGGCCGCCGGAAAGTTGGCAAAGAAGGGCGAACCCACGTTGCTGACGGTCGTCGCCGTATCGCGCTGGACCGCCGCGAGCTGCACGCGATTGGTGCCGCTGTGTGCCCAGTTGCGGTCCGCTACATTCTTGAACTGCAAGCGGAGTGTGTACTTTCTGCCTGGATACAAGCTTGGCAGCGGGTCACCCTGCTTGAGGGTACCGGAGTAGTAAACGAGGCGCACGTCTCCGGTCGCGCCCGTCTCATCGATCAGTGTCGCTTCAATGAGCTGGTTGTTCCACTCTGTATCGCGGGTGGGCGCGTAGAAGCTCAGGTGCGAGACGCAGAAACTCAGCGTCGAGCGCGCGCTGTCGACGGTGACGTCGCCCACGGCAGCCAGGGCTGGTTGACCGAGTAACGCCTTCGCCACGTCCAAGATCTGTCGAGCGCCGAGCGTCTCCGGGGCAGCGCTACCCAGTAGCGTCGTGCTGTAGGGCAGCTCGATGCGCGGGCAGCTCGCGCCCGCTACCGGTGTGAACGTAAAATCCTCGAGGCCGGTGGCTTTCACGTCGACGGCATAACCAGCCGTCGCGAGCCCGGCGTCGCCGTTGGCGATGCGCGAGCCTGGGACGATCGGACTCAAGACGTCGAGCGTAAACTCTTGATTGGCGGGTGCAGCGCCGCGCGGCACCGAGATCGAGGCGCTGGAAATCCTCGAATCATCCGCGAAATACACAGTATCTTGGACGACTCCATCGACCACGTCGGCCTCGCCGAGCCGCAGGTTCACCACCGTTGGCCCCATGCCGTGCGCGGCGTGCGCGAGCTCGAGCTCGAACCAATCCGAGGTTTGCGTCGACCCTGCCTTCGAGCGGTCGCTGCAACGGTCGAAGACGTAGCTGTCTCCGCCGCTGACTTGACCCTTCGTTACCTTGCGATCGCCCTTGTAGCGACACTCGACCTTGTGGCCGTTGGCATTGCGGAAGCTCAGGCTGGCCGTGTGGTTGCCCGCGTTGCCCGAGGTCACGGGCAGCGCCGCAGGGATCTGGAAGGCGATGGGACGACAGAAGCAATGCTCGTCCTCGTCGCGGTCGGGGCGGCCGTGATCGTGGTCGAAGCTGGCGCTGAGCTCGATGCCGTCCCAGCTGCCGCAGCGATCCGGATACTCGTTGTGGGGGCAGCTACGTGTGCGGCTGGAAGGCGTGCCGGCGGTGACGAGGGTGTCTCCACCTACGGCGATGACCGAAGCAGCGTTCACGCCGATGCTCTCCTTCGGAGTGGGCTCGTCGTTCGAGCCGCAACCCAGCAGCGCCCACGCGACGCTCACCGCGGCGATGACACGAGAGAGAGGCATTTTTATCATGGTAGCGAGCTCACCTTTCCGATTTTCGATTCGACCCAACCGTCACCGTGCGCCGGCAGGGCGCGGTAAAAACACGCTCAATACGCGCAGCGGAAGCCCAGCTCCGAGCTGCGTTTTGTCGGTAGTTGATAGTCACGCGACGTGACCTTGATGGCGTCGCTGTCGCTGCCAAAAGCGCCTCCGCGCACGGAGCGGTACGCGGAGACGTCGAGGTTCGCGCAGTCCACGCACGGCGAGACGTAGCTGTCGGCGTGATAGTCGAACACCCACTCACCCACGTTGCCAGCGAGCTCGCGCGCGCCGAAAGCACCCGCGCCGCTCTTGCTTCCGGCGACCACGATGTCGGCGAGGAGGCAGCCGTTCTTGCCGTCGCCGAAGCACTGCTTGACGGAGTCGACGTAGTAGCTGGCGTGCGCGGCCGAGAGGGTGGTCGAGCTCGCCGGAGACGACCACGGATACACGCGCTGCTGGTCACCGCCGGCCGCTGCAAAGTTCCATTCGGCTTCGGTCGGCAAGCGTCCGCCATCCCAAATGCAGAACGCGAACGCCTCGTACCAAGTTACGCAGTTGATGGGACGATTCTCGTTCGAGCTGGCGGTGCCGTCGTCGACCCAAGTTTGGAAGGTGTCGTCGCAGCTCAAGCCTTCGACGAGAGCGACTTTGGTGCCGACCAGCGCGTCAGTAAACGCCGCCTTCCAGCCGCTGCCGGGCGCGCCGGGGTTCTCCCCGCTATCGACCGCGGGCGGGGCGACTTTCGTGCCGCCGCCGGCTTGCACGAAGCCTCGGAAGCGACCCACGGTGACTTCCATGCGATCGAGCGAAAAGGTGCTGACCGTGGCCCCGCGCACAGGGTCCAGCTCGTCGTCGTAGTCCCGATTGAAGCTGTCGCCCGCGACCTTGTCCTGAACGCAGCAGGGGCCATTCAGCGTGGTGCCGCAATTCTCGGTCAGGCCCACGCAGCTACGCGGCACCACGCAGCTGCCGTTGGCGCAAACAGGCTTGTCGCCAACGCATGCCGGAGCACAAACCACGGCGGGCTCGTCGTGACCTCCGCCCTGCCCGCCGCTCGGCTCGGCTCCGGCGGCCCCACCCGTGCCGATTGACTTGGGGTCGCCGCCTTCGCCGCCTTCACCGCCAGCGCCACCGCGGCCAGCTGCGGGCGGACCACTACCCCCACCGGCCGCCCCGCCCTGACCACCGTTAGTGTTGGTCTTTCCGCCGTTGGTTTGGACGTTCGAGCCCGAGGTACCTGACGCTTCCACCAGCCGGTAGTCGTCTTCCAGGCCGACAAGAGACGCGCAGCTGGCGTTCCACAACAGGCCGCTCGTGGCCGCGCCGAGTACACGCTTGAACATCCCGCGCGCAAGCTAACACGCGATCATCGGGCGTCAGCCATCCGCGGACGGAGCGCGAATAAATGACCATCACACTGACAGCGGCTACGAACTGCCCGTCACCCGTGCAATCAGTCGCGTTGTGTGGGGGGGGGGCGCATCGCAGGTGAGGGGTGCTGCGGAGTTTAGGGAGCTTCGCCTGCGCCGCGCCGCTAAACTCTCGCGCGATGGAAAACCTGACCTTCAACGCGCCAGGCCTGCTGTTTCCTGCGATTTCGCTGCTCATGCTGGCTTACACGAATCGATTCATGGGTCTCGCGAGCGTTGCGCGGAGCCTCGTCGCCAAATACCGCGACACGCACGACCAGACAACTCAGACGCAGATTGCCAGTTTGCGGCGCCGCTTGCTGCTGACGCGCAATACGCAGGCGCTCGGCGTGCTGAGCCTCGGCTTCTGTGTCGGCTGCATCTTCGTGCTCTTCATCGGAGAGCAACAGCTCGCTCGGTGGATTTTTTCGGGCGCGCTGGTCCTGATGGTCGCTTCCCTGCTGGTTTCGCTGCTCGAGATTCACCTGTCTGTGCAAGCCATTGAGATCGAGATTGCCAGCGTGCAGGGACCGAGCAGCGAAAGCTGAGCAAGCGCCTACGCTTCCACGACCTGCGGGGCACCGGCCTGACATGGATGGCCATCCGCGGGGACGACGCGCTCAAGAGTCCAGCAGCGCGCCGGTCACACGTCGTTCGAGATGACCCAGAAGTACATCCGGACCGCCGAAGTGGTCGGGGAGGCATTTGCTCAGAGCCGATGGGCTACTTGCACTGTGGCGGTGGCGAGCGAGCAAACGACAACTGCGCCTATGCGCAAGCAACGCAGGCCAGGGCCGCGAGCCAATACGACTACGACGCAAGCTGCGATGGCGACGGCGAGTAGAGCTAGCTGCGGTGACTCCACGCGCTCCAGTCTCCCCACGAGCATGCACATCAGGAGGGCCGGCACCAGGGAGCGCCAGCTCGTTTCCTTGAGTAGGAGAATGGCGAGGACTGCGTTCGACGCTGACAAGAGCAGGTCCATCGCCAGCCGTCCCGCGTCGATGAGCGTCATGGCTTCTTGCAGTCGTAGAGGTGTCGAAGTTTCTCGCCTTCGTCCTCGCTCGTCAGGAATAGGCCGATTAGTCCAGCTGCAAACCCTAGTGGTCCACCCGTGGCTGCGCCCGCCAACGTTCCTACGACGCCGCCTCCTACCCAGGCGCGGCCCTTGATGGCCTCTTTCGTCTCCTGCACGCACTGCGGCGCGGCGGTCGTTGCCGCGTGGCGCCTCAGCAATTCTTGTCGGCCAGCGTTGCCCTCGATGTACACCGGGTCGATGGTGACGACTGGCGGCGGTGGGGGTGGCGGTCCGATGGGGATGGTTTCAGGCGCAACAGTCGTGACGGGCGCTGAACTATTAGAGACAGGTGTCGGCATTGCTTCCTCCGGGAAGCTTCTCGGCCAACGTGGCGCTCAGTTGCTTGGAAAATGGGGTTCCGGAGTCCAGCCGAGGACCAGGTAACCAAGCCGACTCCCTCGAGAAACTCGGACCAACTTAGGGACCTCCCTGACCGCCCCACATGCACAAAAGGCGTAACCCCAACCGTCGTTGGGGTGGACGATGATCGCCCAAAATGTCGCCCAGCATGCCGTCCTGCGCGGCTAACATCGCGCCAATAAGAGAACTGCGCGCTCGTCAAGTTTGAAGGCGCTCCCGTAGCCGCTGGCCGAGTGACGAGCTCGTGTTACCCTTCCATTTATGGGCTCCGGTGCTTTGGCGTGGTTGATGGGCGTGCTTGCGCTTTCCGTTCCACTGACCGCGCACGCGCAAGAGGAAGGGCAGCCCCAGGTGGTTCCAGCGGACGCTGGGCAGGGTAAGCCAGACGGCTACCACCGGGAGACGCGCATGCGTCTCGGGCCGCTCATCGGAGGAGGAATCGCGACTGGCATTGGTGGCATGATGCTGTACACAGGGTTCAAGCAGCGCGCCCAGTTGCGCTCGAACCCAATCCAGCAAGCTCCGGGCTCGGGCGGCGAGGTTTTCATCGTCGGCGGCACGCTGTCCTTGGTGGTGGGCGTGCCACTCTTGCTCTATGGGCTGGTATCGCAACGCGCCGTGTACGTCCGGAACCAACCCGTCAGCGTCTCGCTTGGCTACTCCGCCAAGCGACATGCAGGCGGCGTGGCGCTCACGTTCGCGCTCTGAGCGCCATTCGCCGGAGCGCTACACGCGCCACGATCAAGCGGCGCTAGGCGCCGTCCGAGGCAGACTGGGAAGCAAGGAACTACAGGACGGCCAACACGGCACGGACGTCGATGCGGCGCCGGTAGCGGATGATCTTGGCGTTCTTGGGTAGCTCGGCGTCGCTACAGCCTCGTTCTTGGTCGATGCACAAGACAACGTTCTCGAGCCGTGCGGCCCGCAGCTTGCGCAGTTTTTCCTCCAGGTACTTTGGAGTCCAAAACCCCACGATCTCGAGCAGCCAACGTCGGGTTGGGTCGTGGCGGTGGACGAGCTCGAAATCGGGAAAAATGAGTGAGCCAAGGCTTTCGACTGGGCGAGGTTCGCGGATCACATTCCAGTCGGGTGCGGCCTTTCGAAAGTCTTTGGCGAAGCGTGCTTCCAGTTGACTGTCGTAGGGCGCGAGCTCGCGGCCGACGCGCAACGGATCTCCGGTACGGACCGTCAATGTCGCGATGGCCGAGGCAGAGCCGATTTGACAGTCCGCGCGAAGCTCGAACTTGTGACACCAGAGCGCGCGCGGGATAAGTGCGCTCAGAGCCCGGCCATAGATGAGCGTGTGGCGAAACAGGGCTAGCGGACCAGAGATTTCGAGTTCGACACCTTCTGTTGGGCTCTCCATTACGGCGTCAACCCCGGAAGCGACGGCTGCTCTGGCCGCTGATGAAGCTGTCTCGGGTGGCGCTGCTCGTCGAATGTTGCAAATCAGCCCGTGGAGCCGAGCCTGGCGTACGAGCGCGCGGGTGTTCCCCCAGGCTGTGATGCGTACACCGCGCGCCCGTTGCATCCAACTACTGACGAGACGCAGGTTTGCGTCGAGCGCGATCTTCTCCGGGGAGAGCTCAGCCGGCAGCGCGCCCGTCGTGCTCTCGCTGCGCAGGTCGGCGAACAGGGCGGCATCGAGACTCTCAGCGTCAGTTCCAAGCAGC
>JAYUYU010000702.1:0-10331 GCA_043752365.1 Myxococcales bacterium
CGGTCACTCAGAAGAGCGTAAATCTGGGCGCGTCTCGTTGGGCTTGAGCGCCCTTTTTGCGGCGGCACGCTCCTTCGCTTCCTTGGCGCGGTAGCTCTGTAGCTCTGGCCCTCGATGTTCAGGAACCAGCGAGCTGGTGGGGTCGCTGCAGAAAACGGACGACGCCACGCAGCATGTGCGCCGCGACGCAAAATCTGCGGGCGGCCTATTCGTCGCGCCACAGGCCGCTGCCAAATGCGGCGTCGCGCGCCTGACCCCCACCCTGGGCGCTGCGAGCATGAGCAGAACTGGGACGGAGGAGTGGCAACCGCCAGGTTGAATACTCAGCCTCTTAGTGTCGAACGCCATCAAGGCGAGGCTGCCAGCAGCGCCTCTAGCCCTGCCACGATCTCGTCGACCTGCACCGGTTTCGTCAGGTAATGGCTGAAGCCTGCCACGAGGCCCTTTTGCTTGTCCCGCTCCGACGCGGCCGCTGTCAGCGCGATCACGGGAATGTCCTTGGTCTCCGCGAATCCGCGCAAGACGCGCAAGGCGTCGAGACCGCTCATTCCTGGCAGGTTGATGTCCATGATGATGACGTCGGGGAGGCGACGACGCGCAACTTCAATGCCCATCTCCGCGGTCGGTGTCGCCACGAGCTCGATGTCCTCGAGCGAGGTCACGAGATCCTTCATGAACGCGACATTGGCCGGGTTGTCCTCCACGTAGAGAACCAACCGGCGTCGTTGTCCGCCCCGCCGTGTAGGCAGCTCGGGGCGTTCTGGGGGCGCCTCGCGGGGCTGCGTCGGGGAGCGGTCGGCGGGGATGTCCACCCAGAACTCCGAACCCCTTCCTTCCACACTTCGAAACCCGACGCTGCCACGCATCAGCTCAGCAAGCCGCTTGGTAATGACGAGCCCGATGCCGGTGCCTTCGATGGAACCCATTTCTTGCCCGGCACGTTGAAACGGCCGAAACAGGCTCTCGCGTTTATCGAGCGCAATGCCCATGCCCGTGTCCGTGACCGTGACCCGCACGCGCTCGGAGTCCGGTGTCGACGCGCTGAACGTCACGCTTCCGTTCGGGCGGTTGTACTTGATCGCGTTGGACCCGTAGTTCGTCAAGATTTGCACGAACCGCGTCCTGTCCGCACTGACTCTCGGAAGGTCACGCGGCACGGCTTCGACCTCGACTTCGATGCCTTCGATGGCCGCCATCGGCCCAAGTGTCCTCTTCACGTCCTCGAGAACCTCGGCCACGCTGACCGGCTCGGTCGAGATCGACACACCGCCCGCCTCGATCCGCGAAAGGTCCAAGATGTCGTCGATCAGTCGGAGCAGATGCTCACCGCCTTGGAGAATCTGCTCAAGGCGCTGGCTGTGGCGCTTAGACAGGGGTTCCTTCTTGTCGCGCTGCAGAAGCTGCGCAAATCCGAGGATGGCGTTGAGCGGCGTCCGGAGCTCGTGGCTCATCGACGAGAGGAATTCACTCTTGGCGGCGCTGCCAGCTTCGGCGGCCGTGCGGGCAGCCGCTAGCTCCTGCTCGCGTCGCACGTCGTCGGTTAGATCCCAAACGGTCTTGACGACAACGCCCGCGGCGGTGCGCCGATCGATCACCCGCAAGCTGCGACCGTCAAGCGTGCGGACGTCGAACGACGTGGCGGCGTCGCCGCGTCGGGCCAGGCGCTCCTCACGGAAGAGCTTGCGGGCGGCGTCGTCCGCAAAGTCCAGGTCGACCATCCAGGCTTCGAGAAGTTCTGCATAGGGCCTGCCGACGACTGGGCCGTCCAGCGCGTCACCCAGCAGCCGGCGGTAAACACTGTTGCAAAGCGAGAGTCTGTCGTCCCCGTCGAACAGCGCAAACGCGTCTTGCATGCTCTCGACCGCGCCGGCAAGGCGTTCAGCGCTGAGCTTGGCCGCACTTTCGATCCGCTTGCGCTCCGTGATGTCGCGAATCGCAGCCGAGACGAGTACGCCCTCAGCCATCCGAACGGGGCTGAGACTCACCTCGATTGCAAACTCGGTCCCGTCGGCGCGACGCCCGAAGAGCTCGAGCGCCGAGCCCATCGAGCGGGGCCGAGGGCTCGCAAAATAGCGCATCAAATGGCCCTCATGCGCGGCCCGAAGCTGCTCCGGGAGCAACACTGCGAGCGCCTCGCCCAACAGATCGGCTCGTGCGTAGCCGAAGACTTTCTCGGTCTGCGCGTTCACGAACACGATCTTTCCGTCTTGCCCCACCACGACCATGGCGTCCGGAGCGGTGTCGAGTATTCGAAAGTAGCGCTCGTCGGACCACGCCATCTCAAACATCGTTGGGCAACCTCACGCAGAAGACGGCCCCGGGTGCCCCGTCCTCCACCCAGATGCTGCCGCCGTGGGCCTCCATCGCGAGTTTGCAGAACGCTAGACCGAGGCCGTGCCCACCACGTCCCCCCGCGTGTCCTGACGATTCCGCCTGCACGAACGCATCGAACACCTTCTCGCGCATTTCGTCGGGGATCCCGCTGCCGGCGTCGGCCACACGGACCTCGGTCCCCGTGGCGACGCGCGTAGCCCTCACGCTCACAATCGTTTCTGACGGTGCGTAACGAATGGCGTTCTCGAGCAGATTGGTCAGGATGCGACGAAGGAGGCCCTGGTCGGCATGGATTCGCTCGACCAGCATCGAACTCTGAAGCCGAACGTTGCGCCCCTTCGCGTTGACCTCGAGCTCTTCGAGGATCTCGGCCACGAGCGCAGGCAGGTCAACGTCCAACCGATGGGCTCCTAGCTTGCCCTCCTCGGCTTTGCTCAAGTCGAGCAGGTTCATGATCATGCTGTTGAGCGCGCGCGTGGCCTCGTACATGCTCGTGAGGGACTTGCGAACACCGTCGCTGAGTCCATCTTCGCGAAGCAAGAGCTGCGTGCGAAGCGCCATCGAGTTCAAAGGATTCTTGAGATCGTGGACGACGAACGCCATTAGTCGCTCTTTCTGCAACTGAAGACGAACGAGGTCGTCGCGTTGGTCTTTGAGCAACTCATAGTGAGTGCGCAGCTCGACGCTCATACGTCGCAGCTTGAGCGCCGCTTGAACGCGCACCACGAGCTCGGTGGGGCGGACCGGCTTAGTCAAGAAGTCGTCTCCACCCGCGCGCAGCGCGCTGTCGAACGTCTCTACGTCACGGAGGGCCGTAAGAAATATGATCGGGGTATCGTTACCGCCTGGCAGAGCACGGATGCGCTGGCACACCGCGAAGCCGTCCATCTCCGGCATGCGCACGTCGAGAAGAATGCAGTCAGGTCGCTCGCGTTGGAACGCGGCGACCCCCGCGAGGCCTCCGCCGGCCAGAACCACCCGATATCCCTCGTCTTCCAAAGTACTCAGCGCGAGCAAACGATTGGCGTCGTTGTCGTCGACGACGAGAATCATAGCGGGCTGCGCTCGAGCGCTAATTGTCATGCGTGGGACGCCACGTTTCTCGGGCGATTTTCGACAGTGGCATGGGGGGGGTGGGAATGCATCAGGTAGCGTCGCGGCGTCAGCTGGCGAACCCGTGGTGCAGCGAGCTAAACGTGCGACATGACGTCGTCGTGGCGCAACTGGGACAAGCGCACCTAGAACGCTGCCGCTCAGCTCCAAGCGCGTCGTCTCGTCGTCGACGGCTCAGCGCCCTCGGCCGGCCGCCTGAGCAGGACCGGGATCGAGGAGTGGTGGAGTAGCCGGCATCCCCGCGCAGAATCTGCGCGAACCATCGCCAACCGCGCAGGCGAAACGCACTTCGAGCATGACCTGTGCCCCCGGTGGGCAATCCGCGGATCAGCAGGTGCTGCGACGAGCTGGTGTCGCTCGTCGGCTACCTAGTTGGCGCCCGGAGGAACGCCCGCTAGTCGGAGGCATTCGCGGAAGTGGGCGAGGCGGCGCTTCGTTCAATCTCCATTCTGGCGCGAGGACATTGTCCGCGGTGCGTTGGCACGTCGCATGCACCCCCTCGTACATGGTTAATGAGCGGCACTGGTTGCTGAATCGGCCCCACCGACACTACGCGCTTGCCACCGGATTTTTAGCGTTGATCGCGGCTGCCATAGTCCTCAGTTGGCCGTCGACGGCCGCGCCTCGGGGTACCCCGCCCTGTATACAATTTTGGCCGGAAGCGCGATACCGCGATTACCGCTATGACCACATCGTTCACGTCATCAACAATTGCCAGGCGCGCGCCAGTTGCTCGGTTTTCAGCAACCTGAATCCAGCCCCCGTTCGCGCAGAAGTGCCTCCCGGAGGAAGCGTCGAAGTGGTGACCGCGCGCGGCTCGCAGGCAAGCGAGTTCACCCCGCGCGTGGAATGCGGGCTCGTGCTGTGAACCCTTTGGCTACGTTCTCTGCCGGCCCGCTTGGCTCACGACTTGCTAACGGGCAAGCATGACCAGCCACACCAGTCGCATTCAAGTGAAGTTCCCCGCGGGCAAAAGGCTGGACGCACTACTGGCAGACCAGATCATCAGGACGGATCAATCGGTTGCGCACGGCGGAGACGGCTCTGCCGCGGAGCCGTTCGAGTGTTCCTGGCGTCCCTCGCGACTTGCGCGGGGCTCTACGTGCTCGTCTTCTGTCAGACGCGCAAGACTCCGACCGATCGGCTGTCACTCGTGCAGGATCAGATCTTCGAGAACGGAAGGCTTCTCGGTATCCGGCTCAGCGTCGTCGTGCCCGCCGATTTCCCCCACAATTACCTCGACGCAGTACGCGCCGCTGCGAGCAGTTGCCGGGTCAAAAAGGCATTCTCCGAGCCACCAGACGTGGAGGTCGTTGTCGTTTTGGAGTCTGTCCCCCAACTCGCGTCTGCTTAGCGGCCACTAGCCCGCGCTCGACCTGCGCACGCGAAAGACTCCGAACCAGCAGGGCAGGGCATGCGAGCCCGGCCAGGTCGGCTCGAAGGTTGCTCTTGGCTACTACCTAGCCATCGCGCCGCGTGAGGTAGAAGAAGTCGCGCTGGGACGGGCGTTCGACATAGTCTGCTTCCCGAAACAAAAAGCCTCGAAACAAGGTCTGCGCGCGGCGCTGGCCATCGGAGTTGCGGGGGAAGAGCAAGAACCGCGGATAAGACCAGTTCACGTCGAGCTGTGCCACGTCGCTCGCGCCAGCGTGGTGCATGGCCAGCGCCATGGCCCGCGCCGTCGTGTCGTTGCTTACGCTGACGAAGAGCAGGCGGCGGTCGGCGCTCAGACCGATCGCAGAACGGCGAATCACTACGTTGCCCTCGATCGTCGCGCCCCATTTTCGCACCTCTTCGTCATGCAGCAGGGGATTCAGGGACGCGCGCTCGTACATGCAAGGCGCGGCCTGACGCCAGAAGAGGACCCGGCCGTCGTGTTGGGCCGTGCTCACTTGGCCGCGAATTGCTCTCCACGTCGCGATGTCAAGCGTGCCGTCCTCGTAGCCGACGATCGTGCAAAGCCCGTCCCGTGCCGGCACCAAGGTGACGCCGTTCACGAACATGCCATGGCGCCCATGCTCCGTCTTGAATCCTCCGTTGAAGGCCGCCAGAAGGCTCTCGTGGTGCCGACTTGGTATCGTGCCGTGTCGCACGTAGTCTTTGCCCTCGGGGACGGTAGCCTGTGGCTCCACCGTGCCAGCCACTGCGTGCACGCGAACGTCCGAGGCTATCACCGCGACGACGAAGACTTCCGCCCAAGGCCGCTTCGGGTCCGGATGCAGAAGCGTAGCGAACAGCAATGGCGCGGCGGGGGCGCGGGCAGGATCCAGAACCGAGCTCCAGCGTCCGTCCTCAGGTGCTGCCACACTGGTCAGCAGAAACGTGCCGGCAACCGGCCACTCCGTGGACATGTTGCACCGACGGCGTATTACCGAGCAGGCCTGCTCCACAGCCCTGAACCGGCAGCGCAAGGCGTTGCGTGGTTGAACAATCTGGTTGCCTTCCGTGCGGCACGGCTCTTGCTGAATCCGAGCTGGGACTGCGAACAATCAGAATGTCGAACACTACGCCGGCCACCAACATCGACGAGCTGCCCTGCAACTTCCTCGAATTCCTCCAGCAACGACGTCACCTCGGCGAAGGCAGAGCACGCGGCTTGCTCGGCAAGTGGCTGGTCAACTACGAGCCCGGACCGGCGGCCCGAACCAAAGCGTGCAACATGGGCCCGGCCGCGAGCGAGCGCACGGCTGAGAAGCTGGGCGGGCCAGAGGCCGCCGAGGCTTTGGGCGTTCGTAAACCGGCTCGCGCGTCGAGAGTAGCGCGCGCCAGTCGGTCCGTGCTCGCAGCGTGAGTATTGTCGCCGAGATGGTGTCTACACGGCGAGCGAGCAATACGTTCGCCACGCGACGTAGGCACGTGATCGGGCACGAAGCGTTCGCGAATGGCTATCTCGATCGACTCGGGCCGAGTCTCGTTCCCGCCGCTGCGGCGAATCCTGAGCCCGAGGCTGCTTGACCGACCGACTTGGTTCTTACGCTTCTATCGCCAAGCGCAGGCCAACCGCCGAGGTACATAATGGACGCACGTGAAGACACCGTTGGGGATTACGAAGATGAGGGAGCACGAGGTTGGAGCTTTCGCGATCGCAAGGACGCCGGGCAACAGCTCGCGCGAGCGCTCAGCGAGTACCGCGGTCAGGAAGCGTTGGTGCTGGGCATTCCTCGCGGGGGCGTGCCGGTTGCGTACGAGATCGCATGCAGTCTAGACGCTGAGCTCGACGTCATCGTGGCCCGCAAAATCGGCGCACCTGGCCAGGAGGAGTTCGGAATCGGCGCGATCGCTGCGGACGGGACGCTGGTCATCAACGAAGATATGCGAGCGTACGTGCACATCTCGGAGCCCGAGTTGGAGCAGCGCACGCAGGAGCAGAGCGCGGAGGCGCAGCGGCGCGAACACCGCTTTCGAGTGGGGTTACCGGCGTTGAGTCCGGCCGGTCGTCTCGTCATCGTGGTGGACGATGGCCTGGCCACCGGCGCAACATTGCGCGCAGCCGTCCGCTCACTGCAGCGACGCGGGGCCGAACGCCTGGTCGTTGCCGTCCCGGTCGGTGCGCCTGAGGCGTGCACGCGCATTAGCGCGAGAGGTCGACCGTCTGATCTGCCTGCAGCAGCCGGAACCGTTCTGCGCGGTGGGTCGGCACTATCGCGAATTCGACCAGAGCAGCGACGAAGAGGTGCAGCAGCTGTTGCGCCAACGACGAGAGGCCAAAAAGCGGAGCTGACGCCGGTCACAACGCTCGTGAGCACGCCCTGAAGCGGCAAGCGGCGGTCGATAGCCTGTCTATCCAGCTCTATGGCGCCGACGGAAAGGTAACGCTCAGCGGACGAGGCGTGCCGTCGAAGACGCGACGAAAGCTGCCTGGGCGACGCCTGGAGATATTGCAGTCGTCAACCAAGATCGCGCCATGAACTTTGCTGAAGACGTGAAGGAACCATCACCCGGCAAATGGAGCAGCCGGCGGTAAACACTGTTGCAAAGCGAGAGTCTGTCGTCCGCGTCGAACAGTGCAAACGCGTCTTGCCTGCTCTCGACCGCGCCGGCAAGGCGTTCGGCGCTGAGCTTGGCCGCGCTTTCGATCCGCTTGCGCTCCGTGATATCGCGAATCGGACTTCGGCATTTCGGTCGAGACGCTCGTGGTCGACGACACGTCGACGAGAAGCTCTTGGAGCTGGCGCGCGGCAGCGACCTGGAGCTGCTCGTCGTTGCTGCCAAGGGTGGCTCGGGGCGCTCACGTCGGGCGGTCGAGATCGCCGAATGGCTTGCGCGCCCGCGCAGAACTTGCGCTGACCCGAACCTGCGACCGCGGCTTTGTGTGGGCACCGTCCGCGGCCTGGAACCTGCAGCAGGGCGAGGTGGCGTGGCTCAGCCAGCAGCTCAAGAGCGCGCTGATCTACGTCTTCGAGAGGTAGCGCTGGGGGCGACGCGCAGACACCAGGCTGAGAGCCTCGCCGTGTGAGCAGCCATGACTGAACAAATCCCGAAGTTCGTGATCCATTTCCTCGGCGCGACCGAGACTGTGACCGGTTCGCGCTACCTGCTCGAGTCCGACCGCTCGCGAGTGCTGGTCGATTGCGGCTTGTTTCAGGGCTACAAAAAGCTCCGACAGCGCAACTGGGCGCCGCCTGGGTTCGAGCCGGCTGCGGTTCAAGCCGTCATCCTCACGCATGCGCATCTGGATCACACGGGCTATCTGCCGCGGCTGGTGAACGCGGGGTACGCTGGGCCTGTCTACTGCACCCCCGGAACTCGCGACCTGCTGCACATCTTGTTGCCGGACGCTGGCCACCTTCAGGAAGAAGAAGCGCGCCTGGCGAGCCAATACGGCTTCTCGCACCACGCCCCGCCCCTACCGCTGTTCACACGCGAAGACGCGCTCCGCTGCCTCGAGCACCTCCGCAGCGTCGACTACCAAATACCCTTCGAAGTCACCGACGAAGTCCGCGCAAGCTTCTCGCGAGCGGGTCACATCGTCGGCTCGGCGTGCCTGCGGCTAGAGCTGGGCAAGACCTCGATTGCCTTCACTGGCGACGTCGGCCGACCCAACGACCCGATCATGAGTCCACCTGAGCCGCTACCCGCTGCCGACTACCTGGTGGTCGAGTCGACGTATGGGGACCGCCGGCACCCCGCGCAGGCGCCGGGGGCCGAGCTGGGCCGCATCGTCGACGAGACCGTCGCGCGCGGCGGAGCACTCGTGATTCCGGCGTTTGCGGTCGGGCGAACACAGCACGTTCTGCACCTCTTGGCAGGCCTGCGTCGGACGAACAAGCTGCCCAGCGTGCCGATTTTTCTCGATAGCCCGATGGCGATCGATGCAACCGAAATTTTTCGCCAGCACGTCGAGGACCACCGGCTAAGCGCCGACGAATGCCGCGAGATGTGCCGCATCGCTCACTACTCGAGGACCTCCGACGAATCTAAGGCGATCGACGCAACATCGGGCCCGATGATCATCATTGCTGCGAGCGGGATGGCGACGGGTGGCCGCGTACTTCATCATCTCAAGCGCTTCTTACCGGACGAGCGCAATGCGGTCTTGCTCGTTGGCTATCAATCACCCGGCACGCGCGGCCGTTCGCTGGCCAACGGGATCGAGGAGCTGAAGATTCACGGCCAGTACGTGCCCGTTCGGGCGACAGTCCACAAGTTGGATGCGCTATCAGCGCACGCCGACTACGCCGAAATCATCGCTTGGCTACGGCAGAGCTCGATCGCACCTTTTCGCACGTTCGTCACGCACGGGGAGCCGGCCGCGGCGGACGCGATGCGGCGTCGGCTGCGCGACGAGCTCAACTGGGAAGCCGTAGTACCGGATCACGCATCACGTTGGGCCCTGCCGAGGCCGTCAGCGGGCCGAGGCGAGTCGTAGCGGCGTCGCGATAGAATCGACCCGGGCACAACCTTTCTCACGTGCAGAAACTGCGCGCGGGCGTAGTTTGCGCGACGCGTGGTTGGCCCGGCGCCCCGTCTGCGCGGCAGGGCCGCGGCAAACGATGAAGAGCATAGGTCGTTTTTCCGGGATCACGGCTCGATGCGCAGGTGATCTTCGACGCTGCGTACACCGGGGGTCGAGGCAGCGGCATCGATGGCGGCCCGGCGTTCGGCCCATGAGGGCATGGCGCCTGACAGACTAACATGCCCTTCTTTGACCACGACTTCGATGTGACTCAGCTCACGGGCGAGGCGCCGAGCGAGCGCGGCCTCGATCGCCCTCTTCACGTCGAGCGACGACACGAAGTGAACGGCCTTCACGCGAATCTTGTTTACTAGGTGGCGAACCCCCGCCAGGTTCCGAATCGCCTTCTCGGCGTCCTCTCGCTGCGATTCGAAGTCCACTTCACCCGCCAGCGTTACCGCGCCGTGGGCGACCGTCGCTTCAACGCGAGTGTCCGGCACCAGCACGTCCCACTGCAAAGCCGTGCGAACGGCGTGTGCCAGCTCAATATCGGTTCGCGCACTGCTCGCAGGAAGATTCACCTCGATGTCGTTGACGACGTCGAGCACGCCAGCGACTCGGTGTGCAGCTTCTTGAGCTGCGACACGTTCCGCCCAACTGCCCAAGGTACCCGTTAGTGCCACTACGCCAGCATGGGCCTCGACGCTGACGTCGGTCTCGCGAACGCGTGCATCCCATCCGAGCTCGCACAGAACTGCTTCTCGGACATCTGAATCTGTTTGCATGGAAGTCTCCTTACGGCGCGCCACGCACCGCGCGCGTCGTCAACGCGCGGTCGGCAGGGCAACGAGCTCGTCGATGTTGGACTGAAGGGTGATCTCCGTGCGCCGATTCTTGGCCTTGTTTTCGGCGCTGTCGTTCGGCTGAACGGGTTCCAATGGGCCGTAGCCTGCGGCCGAGTTCAGCTCGGCCTTTCGCATGCAGGGCA
>JAYUYU010000703.1:0-10309 GCA_043752365.1 Myxococcales bacterium
GAAAGCCATACGCTTTCTAAGTCGCTCGGGGCGGTGATTTGGAGACAAGTTTTTCGGCGCCCGCCCACCGTGACCGAGAAGCCGACGCCCGGGTGGCGCTGGTGGTACTCGGCGATTGCGTCGGGCAGCATGCGGCCAGTGACTGATTCGGCGACCGCGATGCGCACGCGGCCGTGCACCAAGCCGCGCAGGCCGTCGATTTGCGCCTCGACCAAGCGTAGCTCTTTCAGCGAACGGCGGACGTAGGCCAAGAACAACTCACCCGCCGCCGTCGCGCGCACGCCGCGTGGCAGCCGCTCGAACAACGGTGACCCGACGTCCGCCTCCAAATCGAGGATGCGGCGGTTGAGCGCGGAGGAAGCGATGTGCAAGGGCTCGGCAGCCTTGCGAATCGAACCGTGATGCGCGACCGCGTCCAAATAGGAAAAGATACTAGGCGGCTGAGTAAAGCCGCCAGCTTTGCGTGCCGGCGGCAGCCTGCGCGGACCGCTTGGCCAGGGTTGGGCGGCGCGGCGGACTCACCCTCCGGAGTTTGGCCGGTCAATTCGATCCTGAAGGTTTCAGGGGCCACTGAAATGGCAGCAATTTCAAAAACCCGGCGCTCTGTCTGGCGCATACTTCTGCGCGCATGGGCACCGGCTCGGCTCTCCTCGCTTGGCGCCGCCAACTGGCGGGCGCGTTCGCGAGCTTGCGCGGCATGAGCTTGGCCGACGAAGACCGCCGCGCGTTTCATGCAGAGCTTGCGCAGGCCAGCGCCGAGCGCATGAATCGCTTCTGCTGGCTGTTGCTCGTGATGCACGCGGGCCTACTGTTGCGCGACGTCACGCTCGACACGAGCGCGCTGCCCGCGAACGAGCTGCTGTGGTCACGCTGGTTATTTGGCCTCCACGTCGCGCTCACGTTGGCGGCCGGCGCCGCGCTGCTGCTGCTGGCCGGGTCGGCAAGCCAAGCCGCGCGCTCGCGAGTGGCGTTCGCCATGATGAGCTTTCTGCTGGTTTGGTCCGGTTTGGTCTCCGGCGCCGACCAGTTGATCGGCGCCGGCATCACGCTGTACTTGATCATCAATCTGTCGTCGGCGTTGTTCGTGACCTTCAATCGTGGTCCCACCGCTCAAGCCTTCGCGCTCGGCTTTGCCGGCTTCGTGTTTGGGCAATTGTGGTTCTTGCCCCGTCCGGCGTTGGCCTTCAGTCAGCTGGTCAACGGTGGCGCGCTGGCGTTCACGTCCTGGATTTTCTCGCGCATGCTGTACTCGAGCAAGCTGCGAGACTTCGTTCAGCGCACCACGATTGCGCGACAGCACGCCGAGCTCGAGAAAGCGCATACCTGGCTCGCCGCCGAGCGCGAGCGCTCCGAGCGCGTGCTGTACGCGGTGCTGCCGCCCCGCATCGCCGAGCGCTTGCGCCAAGGCGAGAGCCCCATTGCCGACGTGCACCCCGAGCTGACCATCGTCTTCGCGGACTTGGCCGGCTTCACCCATTTGGCGGCCGAGCTGCCGCCCACCGAGATGGTCGAGATCCTGAACGAGCTATTTTCGCTCTTCGACGAGATCGTCGTCGAGTACCGGCTCGAAAAGATCAAAACCGTGGGCGACGCCTACCTGGCAGTGCGCGGCTTGGAGACGCCCAGCGCGGACGACGTGGTGGCGGCAGCAAATGCCGCGTTGGCGTTGCAAGGCGCCGTGCTAGCCGTAGCGCGACGGCGGAATCGCGCGTTGTCGCTGCGGGTGGGCATTGCGCGCGGGGTGGCCATGGCCGGCGTGTTGGGCCGCGACCGGCTGCTCTACGACTTGTGGGGCGACAGCGTGAACATGGCCAGCCGGTTGGAAACGGCGGCGGCGCCCGGCGAAATTTTGATCCCCGATCAACTCTCGCCGCTACTAGAGGCTTCGCACGAGCTGGGACCTCACACAGTGCGCGAGCTGAAGGGCAAGGGCGAGGTTGCGACGCGAACGGTGGTTGGTGCGCGCGAAAAGCTGCGGCACTACTCGCGCGTCTTATGATTCGCTGAAGCACGCGCCCGTGCCGGTCGGGGCGCGCTATTTGGCCCGCGTGACGCGAAGTATTGCAGTAGTTGCCGCGAGTTACGAGACTGTTGCTCGTGCTGCCGCAACGATGTTTGCCGATTCGGCCATCTAGTCGTCAGGCCCCCGACTCGGCACGTTGAGTGGGTCACGACACGAGACCACCGACGGAGATTGAACGTGACCTGGAACCTCGATAAGGCACACACGGCACTCGACTTTGCGGTTCGCCACATGATGATCAGCACGGTGCGTGGCAAGTTCGCGCGCTTCGACGCCGATGTGTCACTCGATCCGGCGAAGCTCGAAGACGCGAAGGTGACGGCTCGCATCGACGCGGCCAGCATCGATACCTCTGAAGAGAAGCGCGATGGCCACTTGCGCTCGCCCGAGTTTTTCGACGTCGCCAACTACCCGACGTTGACGTTCACGAGCACCAAGGTGACTCGTAGTGGCGACGACTTGGAGGTCACCGGCAACCTGAAAATCAAGGACCAGGAGCACCCTTTCACGCTGAAGGGCGAGGTCACTGGTCCCGGCAAAGACCCGTGGGGCAACTCGCGCGTCGGCTTCAGCCTGAGTGGCGAAATCGATCGCGAGAAGTGGGGGCTGAGCTGGAATCAGGCTTTGGAGGCTGGTGGCGTGCTGGTCGGCAAAAAGGTGAAGATCACGCTCGATACGCAGCTCGTACAGAGTTGAGCTCGGGTGTCGCCGCCCACGGCCCTCAGTTCGGTTGAGGGCCGAAGCAGAACCCCAAACCGGCGGCGAAGTATGCGGACGTGCCGTGGCGACCGCCGTCCACGGGCCCCAAGTAGGTGAATTCGGGCACTACCGCGAAGCGCGGACTGAACCGAAACTGCGCGCCGATGCCGGCGCGGACCAAGACGCGGCCTGCCGGCGGCCTGTCGTGCAGGCCGTCGTCGTACGTCTCGCGGCCATTCATGCAGCGCGACGACGTTGCTGAACTCGCCGAGGGGCGTGGCGCGTGGGGTCGTGTACAGGTTGGGAGCCGCGCAGCCGCAGCACGCGAGCGTGACTAGCGCTAGACTGTGCCAGTTGGCTCGAATGGTCCCGACCGCTCCCATCATGCCGCCGCCTTCACCTGGCGCAGACGTTATCAGCGCTGCTCGCGCCGCGGGCAGCAGAACTTTCCAGGAGCGCGGGATGGCTTGCTTGCCTTCGGGGCTGGATGAGCCAATGCGAGCAAGCGGAGCATTGCTTGCGCTGCGCGCAGCGCGCCTTCTAGGAGACACGATGCGGCAACTTGCGATCGGGTTCGTGACTGTGGCGGCCGTGCTGGCCGGCTGTTCCGGCAAGACCGAGCGCGGCGGCGGCGGGACC
The DNA here is from genome assembly GCA_043752365.1 of Myxococcales bacterium. Taxonomy (GTDB): domain Bacteria; phylum Myxococcota_A; class Polyangia; order Polyangiales; family Polyangiaceae; genus PMG-095. Next base: position 3,362 of record JAYUYU010000703.1, read on the forward strand.
AGCGGCGACGCCGCGCCCGCGCAGCAGCCGGCGGCCGGACCTGCCAGCGTAGAGCCGAAGCGCAAGGAGCCGACTCGTCATTTGCTGATGGTCGTGGAGCTAACGCCAGCGACGCAGACGGCGCGCACGCTCACGGCGCGTTCGGTCGAGTTGCCGTTGCCGCGTCGGCGCGGGCCGGCGCAAAAGGGGCCATGGCGCGTGGACGTCTTGGGCTCAACGGGCTCGGTCTTGTTCTCGGCGCCGTTGGAGGACGCGGCGACGGTGCGCGGAGAGTTTCCAGATGCCCAGGGGCAGCTCAGCGGCATCACGGCGCAGAAGCGCGTGGCCGCAGTGACGTTGCGGCTGCCGTGGCTCGACGGCGCTTCGCAAGTGCGCGTCGTGAGCGCGAACGACAGCGGGGATGCGGAGCTGGGGCGCGTTTCCTACCCGAAGGCTGAGCCGTGAAGTGCGCCTTCGCGCTAGCGGCGTGCAGCGCGCTGTGGCTGGCGGCGTTGCCGGTGGTCGCGGCCGAGGTCGAAACGCTGCGCCACTCGGGCCCCGCGGCAAATCGTTTCAACATTGCCGTTTTAGGCGATGGCTACCGCGCGCAGGATCAATCCAAGCTGAAGACGGACGCGCAGGGCATCATCGACTACGTGTTCAGCGTTCCGCCGCTGCAACAATACGCCCAGTTTTTCAACGTGAAGCTGGTGCACGTCATTTCGAACGAAAACGGCGCCGACAACGGCAGCTACGGTGCGACGCGTGACACCGCGCTCGGGGCTCACTTCAACTGCTACGATATCGATAGGCTGCTGTGCATCGACGACGGCCAGGCCGCAGTGGTCGCCGCGCAAGACGTGCCAGAGTACAACTTTGCGATCGTGATCGTGAACGACCCGAAGTATGGCGGCTCGGGCGGGCCGGTGTGCGCGGCTTCTTCGAACGAGCAATCGTTCGAGGTCTTGGCGCATGAAATGGGCCACAGCTTGGCGCACTTGGCCGACGAGTACAGCTACGTAGGCAACCAGCCACCGTGCAGCCAACAGCAGGACTGTGGCGAGGCCAACGCGACTTTGCGAACGACACCCGATCAGATCAAATGGAAGGATTGGATTGACCAAGGTACGCCCCTGCCGACTCCCGATCTGCAGCAGTACGCCAGTGTTACCGGCTTGTTCGAGGGCGCCCGCTACACCCCAACGGGCGTGTTTCGTCCGCAGCTAAACTGCAAAATGCGCGACTTGGGTGCCGGCTTTTGCTCGGTATGTAGCGAGCAGTTCGTGCGCTCGATTTGGACAGCCGACAACATCAAGATGATCGAGTCGACCACGCCGGAGCAAGTCAACATCACGAGCGCGACCTGCGACCCAATCGCGCTGTCCGTGACGTCGCCACCGATTCAACCTTCGACCTACCGCTACACGTGGACGGTAGACGGCAAAGCGCAGGCGGAAGCGAGCGCCAGCATCGCCCTTCTACCGGGCGCGCTGCAGCAAGGTGAGCATCAGGTAGTCGTTGTGGTCGAAGACGCGACCACGTTGGTGCGGACGGACGTGGACGGGGTCTTGAAAGATCAGTTCGCGTGGACCATATCGGTCACCAAGAGTGCTTGCCCGGTTGAGGGCGAAGCCGGTGGCGCGGGCGGGGCCGTTGGCGCTGCGGCTGGCGCTGGCATGGCGGGCAACGGCGCACCGCTCACGGGCGGCAACGCGGGCAGCGCTGCTGGAGCCGGGCTCGGCGGCAACGGTATGGCGACTGCGGGCAGCGCTGCTGCTGCCGGCGCTGCGGCACGTCCGACTCCACCACCACGCGAGACGTCCGGTTGCGGTTGTTCGTTGCCAGGCAAGCGTTCGTCGCGGGGCGCTTGGGCGCAATTGCTGCTGGTGGGGGGGGCCCTTACTGCGCGACGAATTGCACGGCGTCGACGATGACATAGCCATTGGTGCCCGTCGTCGAAACTTCTACGGCCGCGCTAGTGCATGTCCAGCGAGTTCTCCATGACGGCTACGTGCTCGAGCGTCTAATTAACCAGCCAGTAGACTGCCGCGCCGAGCACGAGCGAGTCGAAGGCGATGCCAATCACGTACTGGCGCCGACCCTTAGCGCTGAGCGCTGACCAAGGCGAGCGCACGAGATTGACGAACGAAATGGCGTGCGCCACGACGGGTAGCAGCATCAGGCCTACCAGCGCCAAGCGGTAGGCTCGCGCCACGCGCTCGTCCGCGGTGTCGGTGCGACGGCGCTCAGTGGCAAGGGCCTTTTCGTGCTCGGCAATCAGCGTGGCGGCTTGCTCGGCGTCGCTTGCGGCGACTAGCACGCGGACACCGCCGAACGCGGTTTGCAGCGGTAGCGCTGCCGCGACCAAAATGTCCCCTTCGAGGCGCGAGGCGATTTCGTGCTGGTCCAGCAGTGTGCGGGCCAGCTCGGCGTCGAGCGTGGTCGTGAACGATGCGACTCGGGTCGTTAGCGGAGTAGTGGTTTCCCTGCCCACGACTCAACCTAACATGCGCGAGCAAAACTGAACATGTAGCGAAGCGGTTCGCTCCAAACGGCTCGCGGCACCGGCTGCTATAGCCAAGCGCATGAAAGCTGCATGGCTCTCACCGTTGCTGCTGTGTGGGCTGGCGTGCGGTGGCACTGAAGAGGGGCCGCGGGCTGGGCAGCAACAGGCCGGCACTTCGAGCGCGAACGCGCCGGCAGGCAGCAACGCGGGCGGCGGCGTCGGCAACCTGGCTGGTTCTGCGACACGCGCAGGCAGCGCAGGCCTAGCGAACGCGGGCGGGAGCGCGGGCAGCACGGCTAGCGCTGGCAGTGGTGGCGCTGTCGACCCGGGTCCGCTCGTGCGCCCCGATCAGCGCACGGTCGTCTACTTGCCGGCATGGCGGGGCTCGCTGACGACTTGGGCGACCAAGCTCGATTTCTCGCGCGTTACCTACCTCAACCTGTGCTTCGCCGAGGTGGATGCGGCTGGCAACGTGTCCTACCCCGACGCGGCGCTCGACGCCTTCGTGGCGACTGCGCATGCCAAGGGCGTCAAAGTTTGCATGGCCATCGGCGGTGGCTCGGTCGTCGAGAACGGCGGCGTGTACGCGACCGTGCTGCAAGATGGCATGCGCGAGACCCTGGTGAGCAACCTGGGTCAGTACGCCGCTGACCACCAGCTCGACTGCATCGACGTCGACCTCGAGGGCAACGCCGTGAACCAATACTACGAGGCGTTCGTCACTTCGCTCGGCAGCAAGCTTCACGCGCAAAACAAACAGATGACGTCCGCAGTCTCGAGCTGGTTCGGTGACAAAATCAGCGACGCTGCGATTCAGGCGTTCGATTTCATGAACATCATGGCCTACGACCTGCACAACCCGGCCGGCTCCGCGCAGCCCGTGCAGTCGTCGTCCATCGCCGAAGCCACGCAAGAGGTCGACTACTGGGTCGGCCGTGGGCTGGCCAAGAGCAAGGCAGTCTTTGGCGTACCGTTCTATGGCTATCGCTGGACGGGTGACAAAGGTGAGGCGCTGACTTACGCCGAGATTTTGGGACAGAACCCGGCAGCCGCGACCCAGGACCAACTCGAGATCGGCGGTTCCAGCGTGTTTCTCAACAGCCGTAGCCCCATCGCCGCTAAAGCCGTGCTTGGAAAAACCTACGGCGGCATCATGGTCTGGGAGCTGGGCCAGGACGCAGTCGGTGAAGCGTCGCTACTGAAGGCCATCGCCGACGCAACGATGTAGCGGCCGCATAGCGGGGCGGGGAGTCGACTCTTCCAAGCGTACTGGACTCTGGGCTAACCTTGCGGACGATGCCGCAGCGCGGCCAATGGTCGGTGCGCGCGGGCAGGCCCCACATGCCTCCCCTGTTGAACAGCAAACGTTTTGGGTGGGGGGCTATTTCTGCTCTCGTCATGGCGATAGCGCTGCTTTCGTATGTGTCGGGCAGTCGCTATCTGGCCGCCGAGCGCGCTGTCCAACACACACAGGCGGTGGAGGCCGCCATCGAAGGCACGTTGTCGTTGCTGAAGGACGCCGAGACGGGTCAGCGCGGCTACATTCTGACCGGTGACCCGGCGTTTTTGGAGCCCTACCAAGCGGCGCGCCGCGACATTCCTTCGCGGTTCGCGCAACTGGTCGCCCTCACGCGAGGCGACGCGCTGCAGAGCGAGCGGCTGCGGAAGTTGCAGACGCTGATTGACGACAAATATGCCTTCATCGACCAGACGATTCAGCTGCGTCACGACGATGACCTGTCGCAAGCGATGTTGCTGGTTCGCGGTGGGCGGGGCAAAGTGTTGATGGACCAGATTCGCGCGCACTGTCAGCTGATGCAGGGCGACGAACAGCGCAAGCTAGCGACCAGCAAGCGCGAGGCTCACGCCGCCGAGCGACTGGCAATTTGGGGCGTATCGATCGGCTCGCTGCTCACGATTCTCGCCGCCCTGTTCAGCTTGTTCACCGTGGACCGTGACGTGAAGGTGCTGAAGCAAGCGGCGCAAGAGCTGGCTAGGAGCGAGGCCTACTACCGGCTGCTGACTGAGCAAAGTAGCGACCTGGTGCGCCTGTTGAGCCTGGACGGTAGGACCACCTACGTCAGCCCGTCGGTCGAGCGCATGCTCGGCTACACGGTCGACGAGTTCAGAAACCTGCCTCCGCTGTCGCTGCAGCACCCCGACGAAATCGAGATTGCGCGGAGCATCTTGCACGACGTGAACAGCAACGCCCTGGGCGGCGGGGTCGTGACCTATCGACTGCGTCACAAGTCAGGTGAATTTCGCTGGTTCGAGGTGCGCTGGGGAGTCATGCGTGACGCCAGCGGCGCTCCGTACGAGTTGCACACCGCCGGTCGCGACGTGACGGCGCGCCGCGAAGCCGAGCAGCAACTCAGCGCCTACGCAGACCAGCTGCGCAGTTTGTCGCTACGCGACGAACTGACCGGCCTGTACAATCGACGCGGCTTTTTGGAGATCGCGGCACAGGCTCACAGCCAGGCGCTGCGCGATACTCGGCCGGCCGCGCTGGTCTTCGTCGATCTCAACGGCATGAAGCGTATCAATGACGAGCTGGGGCACGACGTCGGCGACGACGCGCTCACGGACGCGGCCAGCGTGCTGCGCGCTGCGTTGCGCGAATCGGACGTCGTGGCGCGGCTGGGGGGCGACGAGTTCGTAGCCTTTGCCCTGGACTTCGGGCCTCTCGACGTAGTCGGGCTGCGCGGCCGCCTCCGGCAGCTGGCGGATGGCAGAACTGCGGAGCTCGAACGCCCGTATCGCTTGTCGATGAGCATCGGCGCGGCGTTCATGCGCGCCGACGCCGAGACCAGCGTCAGCCAGCTACTCGACGAAGCCGATAGGGCCATGTACGAGCAAAAAAACGCGCGGCGTGCCGCTGGTGGCGTTTCGATGCCGCCGCCAGCAGTCTAAGCGGCGGTGCTCGCCAACTAGCGCAAAGAATAGTTGTTTTCGCTCGGTGCGCGGCCGTCAATCAGCAGCACGCGCAGTGGGCCAACCTGCGACAACGGCAGGTACGAGATGGCGCCAGGTAGCTCTTGCACGGCGCGGCGGCAAAGGTCGAGCGAGCTGGCGCTGCGTGGAGGCTTGTTGCCGCGTAGGCGTTGGTCAATCCAATAGCGCGCAATTTCGGTCGGCGACATGCTGAGCACGTTGCGGTCGAAGCGTTCACGCACGCCCGAGCTCTGCGCCAGGTTGATGGGCACGAAGCGGTGGCCGTCGTCGTCGGTTGCTAGCGCAAGGAAGATGCGTCGCAGTTTCAAAAAGATCAGCGGCTCGGTGGGGCTGGGCAGGGTCGAAATCATGGGAGTCAGGTCTCGAGCAACTGCAATGCAGGCGGGAGCTGTTTGGTCACGAGCGCGGCGCCTTTACGGGCGCTGACAGCAAGCGCCGCGGCCTGTTCGAGGAGGCCGACGGTGGTACGTTGTTTCTGGACGAGGTGGGCGAGCTGACGCCAAGCACGCAAGTGCGGCTGCTGCGCGTGTTGCAGGAGCGTTGCATTCGGCCGGTGGGTTCGAACCAAGCACGGCGGATCGACGTGCGCGTGATTGCGGCAACCAATCGCGACTTGGATCTGGAGGTGCGTGAGCGCCGTTTTCGTGAGGACTTGTTCTATCGCTTGAACGTGGTCAGCATCGAATTGCCGCCGCTGCGCGCCCGCGAAGAGGACGTGCTGCTCTTGGCCCACCACCTGTTGGGCAAGCACGCCAGTCGCTTGGGAAAGCCCGGCATGCGTTTTGCCAGTGAGGCGCTGGAGGCGCTGGCCGGCTACGATTTTCCGGGAAACATTCGCGAGCTCGAGAACGCCGTCGAGCGGGCCGCGATCATGACCGGCGACGACGTCGTGACGGTGGAGGCGCTGCCCGCGCCGCTACGTCCCCGCAGCTCCAAATCCAGCACGCGCCTGCGCGCGGCCGTGGACCTGTCGTTCAACGATGCCCGGACACGCTTCGAACGCTTGTACCTGGATCAAGTGCTGGAGGATTGCCGCGGAAATCTCAGCCAAGCCGCCCGGCGCTCGGGCATGGATCGCTCCAATTTTCGGCGTTTGCTCGAGCGACACGGCGTGCGTGGTGTGGCTGGAGCCGTCAGCTAGCCAACCAAAGTGCGAGCCCGTTGTGTACCGCGTGGGCGACGACGCATGCTGCCAGCGACCGAAAGCGCAGCATCAAAAAGCCGTTGAGCAAGCCGAGCGTCAGCACGGGTACGAACGAATAGGCTGGGTGTGCGGCGGCGAAGGCCAGCCCCGCCAGCATGGGCGCCAAGTAGCTGCGAGCGCCAAGCGCGCTTTCCAGGGCGGGCTGCAGCCAGCCTCGAAAAAAGCGTTCTTCTACGAGAGGCGCGACGCCCACGACAGTCACCGCCAGCAGCGCGGCTTCCCACGCGCCGTGTACTTCCAAACCGGTGCCAGCGCTCGCGCTTGGCTGCAACAGACGTAAGTAGAGCCACGCGCAAGCGCCGCTGAG
>JAYUYU010000704.1:0-4160 GCA_043752365.1 Myxococcales bacterium
TTTCAGCTGGTTCTGCCAACCGAGTGTGTCGATGCCGTCAAGGCCACGCCCAACCTCTGGGTCGACGTGAAGGTCGAAGGCGCCTCACTCGGTCGCACCAAGCTTGGCGCGGTGCCGTACGCGATTGAGGCGGCGCATGCCACCGCTGCAGACGTGGCGAGCACTGCAGGCGGGGAGCTGGCGAAGCAGCTCGCGGCGTTGGAGGCGAAGCTCGGACCCAGCTCGGGCTTTAGGGCTCTCAAGGCGTCGGCGCAACAGGTTCCGCACCAGAGCGCTCAGGTCGTGCTTTTCGACCAAGAAGCGTTCGACCTGAGTGCTGAGTTCAATCCCGCTACTGGCAAGTTCACTGCGAAGGCTGACGGATACTACGACTTTCGGTGCCAAATTACCTTCAGCAGCATCACGAGTGGGCGAGCCATCGCGCACCTGGACTTGAACGGCGGCGACATCGCGGCGACATCGACGTTCGTGAGCGCGGGGGAGAGCGGGCGCGTCGCTGTGGCTACCCTTCAGTTGGCAAAAGGCGACACGATGGCCTGTAGCGCCTACCAAGACTCGGGCTCGAACGCCGCGCTTCGCACCGACTACCCGTACTTCAACGTCTTCACCGGGACTCGCATCTCGGGTCTGTAAGGTCACCCCACGATGAGCACATCCAGATTCAAGCGTTACGCAGGCTTCGCCACGATTGCGCTGGCCGCGTCGCTCGGCACTCTGCTTGCCCTGCGCGCCCGCGCCGCCGGTATCCCTGACGCAGCCGCCCTCACCTACACTGGCTATCTCGAAAATCCTGACGGCACGCCCGTGATCGGTACCAAGGGAATAGGCATCTCGGTCTACGACGCCGAAAGTGACGGTAACGAAGTTTGTGCCGTCAAGCCCGCCGACGTGGAACCAGTCGCCGGCCGCTTTCAGCTCACACTCCCTGAGAAGTGCACGGCTGCCGTCAAAGCCAACCCCGACCTTTGGATCGAGGTCCAGGTCGAAGGCTCGCTGCTCGGTCGTACGAGGCTGGGCGCAGTGCCGTATGCGGTCGAGGCACAGAACGCACAGCGGGCTGCTGCCGCAGACGAAGCGACACACGCGGCGACGGCCGAGGACGCGAGCAAAGACGGTCCGCTGGACCAGCGCCTCGCTGCCATCGAAGCGGTCGTCACGCCGTGGATCAAGATTACGCCAGCGCCGACCATGGCGGATGGCACTGGCCCGGTTACGCCGCAGGCCATTGCCGGCCATTATCGCCGCGTCGGTGATTCAGCGCAGATCACCATCAAAACAAGCTTCACCACCTCAACGACTGCGGCCTCCGGCTACTTCCTCTGGAAGCTGCCCGCGGCCCTGAAGATGGACAATACCAAGCTCGAAGCCGGCTACACCACTGTCGGCTCTGCTCAAGTAAGCTTTGGCGGCGACTACGCTACTTGCTCTGTGAACGCAGCCGGCGGCACGCTGGCCATCGACTGCAACGGGCCTGGCGCGAGCGTCAAAAGCGTACCTGCCAGCTCGACTATCACCATGCACCTGACCATCCCCATCGAAGGTTGGGGAGCCCTCTGAAGGCGAGCCCATGACCACCAAACCCCAACTCAAACGCTTCGGTGTATACGGACTGATCGCCACGGCCGCCTGCGCCGGCACCCTAGTCGTCGTGCGCGCTCGCGCCGCCGGCATTCCGGACGCCGACGTACTGACGTACACGGGCTACCTCGAGGACGCTGACGGCAAGCCCTTGACCAGCACCGTCTCCATCGCGGTGGAGCTATGGACCGACGGCGAGCCGGGCGCGGGGGAGAAGGTTTGCGATGCCGTCGCTGACGACGTAGAGCTGCAAGGCGGTCGCTTTCAAGTACCTCTGACGAATTGCGACGCGGAGGTCAAAAAGAACCCCAATCTGTGGGCCGACGTGCGTGTGGACGGCGCGTCACTCGGTCGCACCAAGCTGGGCGCGGTGCCGTACGCGATCGAGGCAGCGCACGCGACGGCGGCGGACGAAGCCGCACATGCGCTGACTGCAGATGCGGCCGAAACTGCCAACACGCTCACTGCCAACGCGCTGCTCGGCGTACCGGTAACCAAGGACGTGGCTGCCTCGGACGAGGTGACCCAGGTCATCACCTTCCCTGCTTACAATGGGGCCTACTTGCTCTCGGCGACGCTGAGCGGTGCGGCGTCTTCTATCAACAATACCTACGTCGTCCATACTCCGCGCACCGCACTTAACGTCCACGCCCAACCGCTATTGACCGACACCTACGGGGAAGGAAAAATCGAAGCGAAGACGCAGAATGGCGGCGTCCCGTGGTCGTTTAATGCCGCAGGAGGCCGTACCATCAACTTGGTCTTCACCAACGGCACGGCGGCCGCGACCGCGAGTTACACCGTCGTCAGGCTGCACTAGCGCTGCTGTACATATCGCTTAGGTCAGCCACCATCGCTCACCGGCGTTGCTTTAGAGCGCCGTTCGCAAACGACTTCGAGACCCCGGCTGACCAACGCCGAGCGCGTAGTGACAGTGCCAGCATCATCAAAGCCAGTCCGGCCTTGCGCTGTACCTCTCGGCGCGAGCGCTGGGCCTGGTCCCCACGCTGACCCTGTGGGCGCTGCGGGACGCTCGGTCGCCTTCCAGGTTCAGGGCGTCGCTCTTGCGTTGGGGCCCGGCCATGCGGGCCCTGGCAGTCCCCGAAGGCGGCCAGGAGGCGCTCTTGACGATTTTCCGCTACCTTTCTCTGGTCGTCGAAGACCTAACGCCGCAAGTTCTTCACGCCGCCCTTCACACGGCGGCCCCCGAAACGGAGCAAGTACTCATGACCCTCGCAGAACAATGGAAAGCCGAAGGCGAAGCCAAAGGCAAGGCCGAAGGCGCACGGCGCGTGCTGCTCCGACAGCTTGAGTTGAAGTACGGCCAGGTGCCGTACGCGGAGCGGCAGCAGGTTGATCAGGCGGATGAAGACCAGCTCCTGCTCTGGAGCGAGCGCATCCTTACGGCCGAGTCACTGTCCGCGCTGCTGGGCGGCTAGAGCCGCTTTCCACTGGACCCCAAGACCCAAAGCCTGCGGCCACTGGCTCCCGACGGCTTCAGCCTCGTCACTCGCGGCCTCGACGGCAAGAGCGGGCTCGTTCGCGTCCCGAGCAAAGACGGCCCGACAAATGCTCTTGAGCGAAGCTACCAGCGCCAATAGCCCAATGATTATCGCCAGCGGGGTCGTCTACCGCTGCCGATAAGGCCACGGCGGCTGACCTGGGCGGTGTCTACTGCAGCCTCACGACATGTAAATCGCGGTCGCGTCCGACGTGCCGTTGGTGAAGACCAAGTTGAGGGTTAGGCCCCCTGCGGCATTGAACGACTACGAGACGCCGCCATGCTGCGTCTTCGCTTCGATTCTTCCTTCCCCGTAGGTGTCGGTCGAGCGCGGCCAGTTGCTCAGGTTGTTTCGCGACTGCGGCATGAGTACGCGGCAAGAATTGACCATTTCAGGGGGAGTCCCGAGCAGCTACGGCAACCGTATGGCCTCATCGGCATTCGTAGACGACGCCGTGGCGAGCATTCTTGGGCTCTTGGCGCTGGTCGCTGTTGGCTGCGCTCCGGCTGCAGAGTCGACGCGGCTGGAGTCGCTGACCACCACGACGTGCGTGACGTTCCAGCGTGGCCACGGCAACGACTTGGTTGCCGACAGCTACGTCAAGCGCAACGCACTGCACAAGAACTTCGGGGGCAAACCGGCCCTGCGCGTGAGCAACAGCGACGAGGCTTTGTTGCGGTTCGACCTCACGAAGCTCCCGCGTGCGGCGACGGTCACGAAGGCTACGCTGAAGCTGTTCGCGAATGGAAAGGCCGGGAACGGCACGATTCACATCCATCGCATCACCGCTCCTTGGACAGAAAGCGACGTGACCTACGCAAGCTTCCAGCAGGCGTTCGCGCCCGCGCCAGTAGCGGCGCTGCGCGTCGAGAGCAAGACGACTCAGAAAAGCGTCGACGTCACGTCGGTAGTGGCGAGTTGGGCGCGCCTAGCGCAACCGAACTACGGCTTTGAGCTCGACGCCGGACCGGATCACCACCCCGCGCAAAAGCGCCATGGGGACGACGACAACGACCCAACGTTGTTCGTGAGCAGTGAGGGCCCGGCGGCGCGACGCCCCGCGCTAGAAGTCTGCTACTC
>JAYUYU010000705.1:0-10274 GCA_043752365.1 Myxococcales bacterium
GAGCCGTAGCCGCACTTTACTTCACCCGTGCAAGCCTGGCCTTGGTTCGGCGGCAACTTGGGGCACGCGGCACCCCCCGAGCCCGCAGCGCAGGCCCACTTCGTTTCGATGGAGCAGGGGCCGCCGCTGCCACAACCGGTGCACACGCAGTAGATGCCTTCGGCCTCGTTCAACAGGCACGGCGCGTTCTGGTCGCAGGCTGTGTTGACCTGAAGTGCCGGACATCCGTGCAGGTCTTCACACACTGGCGTGTCTATCGACCAGAATCCGTCATCGCACGTGGCCAGCGGCCGGCATGCCGTACGAACGTCGGCGCCGTAGCTGCACACCAAGCCGTCGGCGCACGCGCCGCCCTGCTTTGGCTGCGTTCTGGGGCAAGTCTTCTCGATTGGATCCGGCCCAATGCCGCCCGTACCCGCAGTGCTGCTCGTTCCCGCAACGGGCGGCGAACCGCCGGTTACCCAGTCACCGGCAATCCCCAGATTACCACCGACGCTGACCAGGCCGCCAACGCTCACGCCGCCCGAGATGCCGGAGCCAGTGCCGCCCGTGCCGGGCTTGCCACCGTTGCCGCGTCCCGCGCGGCCGAGCACGCCCGCGCTGCCGGTGTCGGCGCCGCCGTCAGCGCCGCCCGGACTGTCGGACGTGAAGGCCGAACCGCCGCAAGCGAACGCGACGGAGCCAAGCGCAATCCAAGAATAAGCCCTCATGCTCGTTAGCTTATCACCTGGCAACCCGCGTGGCTGCTAGTCACGCAACGGCCTAGTCGGCGGGTTCGGCCAACCGATCTCTCGCGCAGTTTCGGCACCTATCCATAGCTCTGCCAGTGTCTCGGGTGGCCGCTCCGTAGTCGGGGAAAGTGGGAGGTTTCGCGCCATCAGCTCCGCGCCAGGCTGCGGGTAAAGCGGCGTGCGCTCGGGCTCGGCAAAGCCAGCCGGATGAACGGCGTGACCCGTCGCATCGTATTTGTCGGAAGCGCCGAGTGTGTGGAACAGCTCGTGAGTGGCGACGAACAGCGCAAAATCGAGCATGCCGCCGTCTAGGTCGGCTTGCGCCACGCCGACGCGCCCGCCAGCTTCGCTCTCACCCTCCACGAACGCCAGCTCGCCGCGCGGCGGGCGCAGCACCAAGTAAACGCGCGAATCGTAACCACGCCACTCCACGTCTCCGCGTTGATCCAAATCGCGCGTCCACTGCCACAAGGCGTAGCTGTGCTTGGCCAGGCTCCAAAGGTCTTGCTCGCCGACGCGCGGTGGGTCGGCGCTCGCCGAAACCGGACCCTTCACGATAATCGAAAACGGCTCCACGTTCGAGCCGCCATGCCGCTCGAACTCGAGCTTCAGCCGGCGCTCCAGCTCGAAGGCGCGGCTGGTCAGCGCGCTCAACGTTTCTTTCGCGACAGGCCCCCGCTCGACCAACACCAGCGCCACCCGCAGCGGCCGGCTCCACGCTCGGCGCTGCCGGCGCCCCCACCAGTCATTGCCGGCCCACAGCAGCACGCCGCCGAGCACGATGAGCAGCAGCGATACTCTGATGCGGTAGAAGGTACGGCTCGACGTGGTCGCAGCCTGCCATGCGAAAGCCGAGCTGTCCGGTCAATCCGAGAACGGCTCGTCACCCAGGTAACAATTGTTGCGCGGTCGTGCGCGCGCTACATTCCTCCGCGTTCATGGTCAACGTTTCTAGCAAGGCGCCCAGCCGCGCCAAGGCCCGCTGCAGTTGGGCCGGCGATGACCCTACCTATGTGGCCTACCACGATGGCGAGTGGGGTGTGCCGGTCTACGACGACCAGCGCTTGTTCGAATTTTTGGTGCTCGAAGGTGCGCAAGCTGGGCTGTCGTGGATCACGATTTTGCGCAAGCGCGCCGCCTACCGCAAAGCGTTTGCCAGCTTCGATCCGGAAAAGGTTGCGCGCTTCAACGCCAAGAAGATCGAAGCCTTGATGCAAGACGCTGGCATCGTGCGCAATCGCTTGAAAATCGAGTCGGCGGTCAAGAACGCGCGGGCGTTCCTGAAGCTTCAGGAAGAGCTGGGCAGCTTTAGCGACTACCAGTGGAGCTTCGTCGACGGCAAACCGCTGCAAAATCGCCCGGCCTCCATGCAGCTAGTTCCCGCGCGCACGCCGCTTTCGGACGCGTTCAGTAAAGATCTGAAGAAGCGCGGCTTCAGTTTCGTCGGCTCGACCATCATGTACGCGCACATGCAAGCGGTCGGCATGGTCAACGATCACATCGACGCGTGCTTTCGCCAAACACCCGTCAGCAAGCTCGGCAAGAGGCGCTAGGTAACCGAACCATGTTACTGCAGTCGACGCGGACCGCCCGCGGTTGTGTAGCTCTGGCGCTCGGCCTGGGGCTATTGGCCTGCTCGGTGGATGACCGAGAGCTGGTGCTCCGCAGCGCTGCCGGAGGCGCGGCAGCTGGAGGCCCTAACGCCCGCGCGGGGGGCAACAGTGGTCCGAGCGAAGGTGGCGAAGCGTCGCCCATGGCGGAAGGCGGCAGCGCTGGTGCCGGCGTCGAGGTGCCGGCGGCCGGCGCTGGCTCGACGCCATCCGACTTGCCGCCGCTCGTGGGTGGCTGCGCCGATCTGGACACCGACCAGGTCGCGGATTGCTCGGTCACGCTCGTCAAGAACGCGAGCTTCGCGACCGACGTCAGCAGTTGGACCGCGGTCAGCGGCGGCTCGCTAGCGTGGAACGGTAGCAACGCGCTCGACGACACGCCGTCCGGCTGCGCTCAGTTGACCGCCCAAGGCTCAAGCGACCTCGACGGCAGCGCGCTGTATCGCGCTTCGCAATGCGTGCCCGTGGCGGCGGGTCAGCTGGTAGTCGCCTACGCCAACGCTCGGGTCGAAGCCAGCGCTGGCTCGACTCAGGCAGCGCACGCACTGCTCGACGTTTCGTACTTCGATGCTGAAGATTGTACCGGCACCAGCACTGGTCATTTTGTGACTCCGCCCCACGCGGCCGGAAACGCCTGGGGCACGATTCAAGCGGGCGGCGTGACGGAGGCCGCTACGCGCGCGGTCTTGGTCGAACTGGTTGGCATCAAGCCGTTCCGCGCCAACAGCCTGAGCGTTTGCTTCGATAACGTGATGGTCAAGACCAAGGCGTTGTAGCGCGCCCGTTAGCCCGCGCGCTTGCGTGTGCGAGAACACATACACACCGAGCGCTAGTAGCTGAGTCGCCAGCAGCACCCCAAAAGGCGTCGGCACGGGCACTTGGTGGGCCGCCACGACGTTGCTTGCCTCAGCGCAGGTCACGGTCACGCTTTGCGAGCTAGCGCAATCACTACCACCGTCGCCCACCGTGAGCGTGACAGTCGCAGAACCCGTCGTCGAGCAGGTCAAGGTGGCGGTTGGGCTCGAGCCGGCGAGCACACCGGCCGTCGTCGACCTCGCCTACACGTCTTAACGACGTGCCTGTAACAACTTGGACGCCCTGCCTGCGCGGCCCGCAATCACCCCCAAGCCGCCGAGCAGCAACAGCACCGTCAGGGCCAGCGTCAGCCCGGGCGACGCGACCGGCGCCGCCGTTGCCGGAGCCCGCGGCGCCGCAACGACCTTGATGGCGCCTTTCATCGTCGAGTGATTCGAGCAAAAGAAGCCGAAAGTTCCGACGCCGTTGAAGGTGACGGTGCCATTGTTGTGAGCGCTGATGGGATTGGGCAGATCGCCGCCGGAACCGTCGAGTGGATGCACGTCCGAAACGCCGTTCCAGAACACGCTTTGCCCAACCTGGACTTGCAGGCAGCGCTCGGGGTCGCCGCCAATGCCAAAGTCATAATCCAACTCGCGATCGGCGCTCGACGAAGTGCGATCGATGAACTGATTCGGCTGGCAACCCTGCACGTCTGGCATGCGTTACTCCTTCGGTTCAAAGCACGATCGCGGCAACCCGCAGCCACGACCAGTAGGCAGCCAAGATGCCGATTGCATACAGCGCGGGCTTCCGCGCGGGGCCGAGCCAGCGCTGCGAAATGGGCAGACGCACGAGGCCGAACGCCAGTCCTACCATCAGCAGTTGGCCAAGCTCCACGCCCACGTTGAAGCTCAAGAGCGCGAGCGGCAGGTGTCGTTGGGGCAAGCCAATGTCCTTCAGTGCGCCAGCAAATCCCAAGCCGTGCACGAGGCCGAACAGAAAGGAAACTAGGGCGGGCAGCCGCTTTGCCAGCGTGGCTTCGCTGCGCAAAGCCTCCGTGGCCACGAGCACGATCGACAACGCGATCGATGCCTCGACCGGTGGCGAGCGCAGCGTCAGCCAGCCGAACGCACTGCAGGCGAGCGTGATGCTGTGCGCGAGCGTGAACGCGGTAATGGTGCCGATCAACCGGCGTCGAAAGCCGACCAGGAACAGCAGCCCAGCCACGAACAGCAAATGGTCGATGCCGCTCAGAATGTGCTGCACGCCCAGGACCGCGTAGGCCCACGCGACTTCACCGCCGCCGCGACGGTCATCCGCCGAGCCGTAGAGCTGCACGCTGCGCTGCGCGCTGGTGAGCGTGTAAACGTGACTTTGGCCGTCCAGCCAGATGATCTTCACCAGCGCCGCGGAGTAACGCTTGCCGACGCCGTCCATGGACAGCGTGCCTTTCAATCCGCCGCTTCCGCAGTGCAAAACGTGGGGCTCTGTCGCGCAGGTCGCCGGCCAATGCGGGGTTAGGTCGTCCGCCATCGGGCGCTTGTCGTTGGCGGCCGACCATTGCCAGATGAATTCACCGGGTGAGGTTTCCCGCACCTCCATCTCGGCCATCGACATCTCGTGTGCCGAGGCTGGTGTCGCCAGCGCTGCGCACGCGAGCGCGAGCACGAGCGCAAGCCAGTTGCGTAGGTGGCGGATCATTGGCTGACTCCGCTATTCCGGCGACGACCCGCGTTCGGCCGTCTCGAACTTGATGGTGTACTTCTTGGCCAACGCGTGCACCGCCGCGCTGCGTTGCTCGGATGCAATAGCGTCCTTCCAATCTTGCAGGACCATGCCGCGCATCTTTTCGTAGGGGGCAGGTTGCGGGGCCGCGATGGAGTTGAGTCGCATGGCACGCCAGCCACCCTGCGTGTGGAGCGCTTGCCACTCTCCGGGTTTCGCCTTCGCCAGGGCGTCGGCTAGCTCGGGGCCGTAGCTTTGCATCACGTTCTCGTGAGGCCGGCCTTTGAAGACGCGCAGGCCGGCTTTGGCGTCTCCAGGCGCACCCAGGTTTAGCTCGCCAACGAACGCACGAACGGCGGCTTCAGAGCTGTCGCCAGACAAGGCGGCTTCGTCGAAGTCGTAGCGTGCGGGTTCGTCGTACTTGACCCGGTGGGCCTCGAACCATTTTCGCAACACGTTGTCGTCGACCGGCGGCAGCTTGACGTTGCTGTCGACCACGCTCAACGCCTTGAAAATCACGCGTTCGCGGATGGCCGTGTCACCTTTGTCGACTTGCAGAGCCAGGCCTTCGCGATAGAGCACCTCGTTGTCGAGCCAAACCCGGTGCAAGGCGTCGAGCTCCAGCTTGTTCGGCTTCCTACCACGCGCCGCCTCGAACGTCTCGATGGCTTCCTTGTTCACCTGGGGGCCTACCACGATGCTGCGCGGATCGTCGTCGCGCTCGAGCAACAGGTAGTCGCCCGCAAAGAGCAGGCCGCCGAGCACCACGAAGTGCAGCAGCGGTTCGCGCAGCCAGCTAACCCGCGACCCCGGAGTTGCAGGCGCAGGTGCCGCGACTGCTGCGTGCGTAGGGGCTTCGGGCGTGGCGGCTTCAGAAGGGTGGAGGTTGACCAGCGTCGACATGGGGAGCTGCTGCGTGCGGAGAAAACGAAAACGGCGCTGCGCCTTTTACTGCGCAGCGCCGTCGGGTTGTGTCACCCGTAGGTGACGGTTGGGTCACCCGTGGGTGACGTGTCTCGCGTTACTGAACGCCGGCAACGGGCGTCGAACCGGCGACCTCGATGTAGACCGGGTTGCTGTAGAACCACAGGTCCGACCAAGCCGCGATGTCGAACGAGACGGCTTTTTGACCGAGAATCGGGTTCGTCGGGCCCGTGGCGAGCGCCAAGTGATCCGGGCAACCATCGAACTGGCTCGTCGCGCTGTGCGGCGTGCTGCACGGAATGCGCAGGCGCGTCCGGTCTTGACCGTTGGTGAAGACGTCGGCGAGCGGGTTGCCGCTGGCGTCGGTCTCGAACGGCACTGCAGCCGGCAGGTTGGTGCCGCGGAGGCGCACGTACTGCGAGGCCGCGACCGCAGGGATGCGGAACGACATCGTCAGGAAAGTGCTGCCGTCCACGAACGAGGTCGTGGTCTTCCAGCCCGTGGCGCCGCTGCCACTGAACGCCTTGAGCAGCGCAGCGGTCACGTTCTTGGCAGCAGCCGGCACGACCGACAAGTCGGCAGTCGAACCATCGGCCTTGAGCCAGTTGGTGTTACGCGGCCACTCACCGGCGTAGTCGGGCGAACCCGGCGCGTTGTAGCCAGAGACCAAGCCACCGATCAGGTCGATGTGGTCGAGCACCGGCATGTTCAGGGGCTGGCTCATGCCAATCTGCTTCAGCGACGGGTTGGCGAAGCTGTACGGCGCGTAGTTGGTGCCTTCCGGGTCGCGCACTGCGATGCCGATCACGATGTCCGAGCCCGCCGGAACCACCAGCTTCTCGCCCATCGTGGCGCAACCGTCCGCCGTCATGGAGGTCTTGTTCATGGCGCCGTTGGCCGCAAGCTGCTCTGCCTGGCCTTCCGAACGACCCGTGCACACTACGAAGCCGAGGCGGTCGATGATCTGCCCGCTGGTGGTGAACGTGTTGCCCGTGCGCAAGCCGTCGACGATCGTCTGCGGGCGGAGCTTGTCAGCTCCGTTACGCACCAACGTGAAGTTGCGCTGGTACTCGCCGGGGTAGAAGTCCTGCGTCGAACGGCGGTCGTCCGGACCGAAGCTGCCGCGGTTGTGCCAGTCAGAGCTGGCGAAGAACCACCAGTTGCGGCCCTCACCCAGCAGCGCGTCCCACACGCCGCCGATCTGCGCGCCATACACGCCGGTGCCGCCGTAGGTGGCGCCGCCGGCGGTGTCCACGATGCCGACAGTCCCACCGAAGTTGTTGCGCAGCGGATAGTACTCACCGCGAGCGTCCGAGGCGCCATGGCCCGGTTGAGACTCCATGCCGAAGGCGATCCGCGGAGCCGTGTTGTTGAGGTCGCGCAAGTGTTCGACGTTGAAGCCGTTGTTGCCGTCCGGGTTGAAAACGCCGGCGCGCTCCAAGTGGGCAGGCACGTAGTAGCTGGTGTCCGGGTGGAAGGCGGCCATCCACTTGACGGACTCGACCGTCTTGGCGTGACCCCTGAACCCAGCGCCGACGCCGCTGGCGGGCATTAGCTTCATGGCCGTCGCATTCCAGCTCGGATCGGCCGCGTTCGCGCTTCCGGGCACCGAGCAGTCCCAGGCGTTGGTGGCACCGCGGCTGGTGTCTCCGTCGTTGCGGTCGAAGCAATACTCCCACTGCGCCAGCGCCGATGCGTTACCAAGCGCGGTGTAGGCGGGCCCGGCCGGTAGCGGCGTGGCGTTCGGACCGGTCGGACAACGCTGCCGTGTCCAGGGCTGCCGGCATCTGGCCCGTGATAACGGCCATCGAGGTGTGCTCGTGGCCGGGCACCACCGTCTCGACGCCGAGGAACAGCGGGAGGTTCTTGAGGGCGGCCAGGTACTCGAGCACCGGGTACTGGAACTCCTGAACCGACTGCCAGCGCCACATGTTCTGAGTTGCCCCTGCTCCGGACAGCAAGCCCTTCGGCGTTACGCCGGAGTTGACCCACGTGTTGGTCGGGCCTTTGCCTTCGATGAACGGGTACGCGGGCGTGGAAAGAGTCGCGTCTTCGACCAATTGGCAGTTGCGGTTGCCGCCGCCGCCGTGACCGGCTTGCACGAACCAGTCGAGGCCGAACGTTCCGTCGTCCTTGCCGGTCGACTTGCTGACCAGCTTCTGCATCGAAATGGAGCCGTCCGAGCAGGTGGTGTGGTTGTGGAAGTCGCCGGTCACGTAGGTGCCGGGCGCCTTGGCTACCACGCTGCAGTTGACGACCGCTGTTAGCGTGTCGGCGCAGCTGGCGGCTGGATCGCCGTCACTGACGCTGAGCGTCAGCGTTGCGGGGCCCGCCGCGGTGCAGGTGAAACTGGGATTCTGGGCGGTGGCGCTGCTCAGCGTGCCGTTGCTGGCGGTCCAAGCGTAGGTCAAGGCGCTGGGCGCCGCGTCCGAATCGTGCGCGACGGCCGAGACCGTCAGGCTCTTGCCGACCTGAACTTCGGCCGGATTCGTGCTGATGCCGTCGATGCTCGGGCACAGGTTGAGCTCACCCTTGACCAGCACGCTGCCGGTGCGCGGTGCCTCGCGGCAGGCCATGGGCACGGAAACCGAAGCCGTCTGACGGGCCACGACGCTGAAGCTAGCCGAGCCGCCGCAGGTCGTGGAACCGTTGGTGGTCGTCGCCGAAAGCGTGATCGAGTAGCCGGCGCCCGCGGGCAGGCCGCCGACGGTGGCGGTGAGCTTCGTCGCCGAAGAGAGGTCGATGGTGCCGGCTTTGGTGAAACCGCCTGGACCCGTGATGGTGTAGCTGGCGCTATTGATGGTCGCGCCGGAGGCAAGCTGCAGAGCGAGCCCGACCTTGCCGACCGATTCCTCGCTGCCGGCTTCGGGCTTGCTAGCCACGTCGCCGCCGCCGCTGCATCCGATGATGGATGCGTAGCCGCAACACGCGACGGCCAAGGTTGCTACTTTTCCAAACGTTCTTGCCATGCCCGCTCTTCAGCAAGAGGTAGGCCAGTCACACGCTCGGCGCACAGCGCTGAACTTGCAGAAAACCGCGGTTTTTCCGGGGTCGCGGCGTGCGTCGAACGCGTGACGCGCGTCATCGATTTCCGAAAACCGAAAACCACGCGTCCGAACTCCGGAGGCTCACGGGCCTGCGCTGAGCAGCGTCAGGGCTTGCAATGCCTCGCTGCGAGCAGGTGGCAGCCGGGAAAGCTCCGCCAGCAGCGCCCGCGCCTCTGAAACATTCGAACGCGCGAGCGCCGTGGCCATTCCCAACAGCGGGTCGTACGCGGGTCGAAAATCCGGGCTGACGCGCAGCACCGACAGCAGCGGCTCTTTCACTTGCGCCAGCATTTCGGCCACCCGCGGGGAGGGCTGCACGTTCCGACCTGATTCGACAAAGCGGTTGCGTGCCAGCCAGTAGGCGGCCAGACGACTCGACGATGTCGAATCAGTGCTTTGTTTCAGCAGCTCTGCGGGTTGAAGAGAAAGCTCGTGTAGCAATGCAATGAAGCGCTCGCCCGGGCTCGAATCGGGCGCGTAGGTGATGCGCGGTGCACGGTAGGCGACCACCGGCTGATCATCCGTGTTAGCGGGGGCGTCACCGGCCAGCTGACGCAGCGAGGCCGGGCCGGCGACGAAGCTACCCAACACCGCCAGCTCGTCCTCGAAGCCTATGCCGGCCACGCGTTCGGGTAGCGCCACGCGCGCCAAGCGCTCGCGCACGGTCGCGGGGTCGAAGCGTTCGCGGCGCGCGATTAGGCCCAGAACCGGCGTTTCCAGGCTGTTGCTCGCGATTAGCGCCCAGCCTGCGGGCGACACGGCCAAAAACGCCTGCACGATGCTGCGCAGGGATTCGCGATCGAGTTGGTGCAACGGCAACCATTGGCAGAACACGCCGCCCGGCGCCAGCCGAGCTTGCACGGCTTTGAAATGCTCCACCGTGTAGAGCGAGCCCGAGCCGCTGCGGGCTGGGTGATAGTTGTCGGCCACGATCACGTCGTACTGCTCGCGCGCGGCGCGCACGTAGCGGCGGGCGTCGGACGCCAGCACGTGCAGGCGCGCGTAGGCGGTGCCGTCGGCGACGCTTCCCGCAAAGTAGGTCGAAGCGTTGATCACTTCCGGCAGCAGCTCGACGGCATCCACTTTCAACGTGGGGTCTTCGGCGGCAGATGCGGCCGTGACCCCGGTGCCAAGCCCCAAGAACAACGCGCGGCGCGGAGCGGAGTGGAGCAGCAGTGGCAGCCAAGCTTGTCGGCCGTCCACACGTTGGCTGCGACTGCTGCCTTCTTGCGCGCGGTTGTTGATGTGCAGGCGAGCGACCCCGTCTGCGCCTTCGACAACGCTCACGGCCGCCATCGCACCGTCCTGGTAGCTGACGATCCGACCGCCCTCGGGCACGTCGATGAACGCCAACGGCGGCGCGAACAGCGCAAGACCCAGGGCGGCAGCGGCCGGTAGCCAGACCACGGCGCGCGACCACGAGCGCCGCCGAACCAGCG
>JAYUYU010000706.1:0-4143 GCA_043752365.1 Myxococcales bacterium
CGGAAGGCGAATCACGAAGGTCGTGCCTCGACCGAGCTCGGTCTCGAAGTCGATGCTGCCCTTGTGACGTTTGACGACACAGTTGTAAGCCATGGCCAGGCCTTGGCCGGTGCCCTTGCCGACCTCTTTCGTCGTGAAAAACGGCTCGAACACCTTGGCGCGTGCTTGCTCGGGGATGCCGGTGCCACTGTCGCGAACGCGGATGACGGCGTGGGTAGCGTCGCTGCCAGTGCTGATCGAAATCGTGCCCTTGTCGCCGGTGGTACCCACCACGTCCGCGATGGCGTGCGAGGCGTTCACGATCAGGTTGAGCACGACTTGATTGAGCTCGCCGCCAATGCAGGGCACGGGGGGCAGGTCTTGGTCCAGTTGCAGCTCCATGTCGGCCACGTACTTCCATTCGTTGGTGGCGACCATTACGGTGCTCTCGATGAGCCCCTTCAAATCAGTCGGGGTAAGGCGGTCTCCGTCCGGATGCGCGAACGATTTCATCGCGCGAACGATATTGGTGACACGCTCGACGCCGATGAGGGAGCGGGCGATGGCCGTCGGTAGCGCCTCTCGTGTGTACTCGAAGTCGAGGTCGACCTCCGCTCGAGCGAGCTCGCTGAGCTGCGCTGCGCTGGGAGGTGCCTGCGACGCAGCGTCGAACGCGCGCCGCAGCATGTCGAGCAAGGTGAACAGGTCCGCGATACCGGCCTTGGCGAAGTGCAGGTTGTCGCCGATGAATTGCATGGGGGTGTTGATTTCGTGCGCGACCCCCGCCGCCAGCTGGCCAATCGCACCCAACTTTTGGCTCTGTAGCAGACGGTCTTCCAGGCCACGCTGATTGGTGACGTCGCGCACGATGCACACCAGCTCGTCCTCGCTGCTGCGCACGATGCGGACCTCGTGGTGGCTGTGCGACCCGTCCGGCGCGACGCCGCTGACGTCCAATGTTCGTGCGTCTTTCGAAATTTCGCCGGCCTGGGCCAGCGCGGCCTCCAGGCGGGCCCGCAGGCGCGCGTCCGAAATGTTGTCGCCGAGCGACATGCCCTCGCGCAGCGCCGCGAACGGCGAACCTTCGCGCTCGATGCCTTGCTTCAAGCTCAGAATCGTGCCGTCGCTGCGCACTCGGAACAGCGTGTCGGGCAGCGCCGAAGCGAGCGCGCGCTGCCGCTCCTCACCGCGAATGCGCTCGTCGATGTCGGAAAAAATCAGAACCAGGCGCACGGCTTCGTCGCTGGCGTTGCGGCGCGCGCCGCCGCGTACCAAAATATGGCGGTAGCCGCCGTAGCGATGGCGCATGCGCACCGTCGTGTACAGCGGCCAGCCTTGCTGCAGGTGATCGTCGATCAGCCGGAGCGTGTGCGGTCGGTCTTCGTGGTGCATCAGCTCGCGCCAAGCGTCGGGCAAAGCGCAATACTCGGCGTGCTCTGCGCCGTCGAAGCCGAGCAAGTGCTTCCAGCGTTCGTTGTAGGTGACCTCGCCGTTCTCCAGGTTCCAGTCGACGATGCCGTCCTGGGTCGCGTTGAGCAGCAACTCCAGCAGCTCGGCCTTGGCCGCCAAATCGTTGCCTGCCAGGGCGTGGCTCATAGCGCGAGCATTGCCTCGAGATTCGGGGACTCGTCGTCGACGAACGGCACGCGCTGCTTGCACGAGCCCGGCGCGGCCGGGACGGTGCCGGAGCTTCGGTCGGGGTAAATGCGGAGCGCTTGCATGGCTGTTGCTCGGGGGATGAATAGCCCGAGGCCGTGAGGCTCCGCGTCGTCTGGAAGCGGGGCGCTCCCGGCCTAGGGACGTACGGCCAGTCTGCAGGGTCCTGAAGGCCCCCCACTCTCGGTTCCGAGCAATTGCTGCGCTGGGTGACGGCCTACTGGCTCGAGGTCGTGGCGCCGAACGGCAGCGGAACTTCGCCGTGTATTTGGATGGCGTGCCAGCCAGGCTGGGGATCGGGAACCAGCAACAGCGCCCCCCCGAGGTGGTCCATGAACGTGCGGTAAACGGTGACGCTTCCCACGATGTTGCCGTGCGCGTCCAGGGCGGCGGCTAGCTCCGGCTCACCGCTGGGGTAGCGCGGGGCCGGGCGCTCGAGCCCCCAACGCGGGCCGGTCACGTCGGTCAGCAGGAACAGGTAGTGCTGCATGCCACCCGGTGGTGGCAGCTCTAGTGCCTGGCCGTTCAGGAACGCGATGCGACTCGTCAGCAGGCGGTAGGTGTAGTCGCTGATCCACTGGTTCTTGCAGTAGCCCATGATGTCCGTGTCGCTCATGGGGTTATGCAGCTTCTCGGGCGCTTCGAAGCCCCACCAGCCGATTTGGGCACCCGTGTAGGGGTAGTCGGGATCCGGGGTGGCTGCGCCGCCGCAGGGTGAGTGTGGCCTACCGTGATTGTGCCCGACCTCGTGCGCAAAGGTTTGGGCCGAGCTGAGGTCGGCGTACGACAGTCCCAGCGCCACGCGCTGGTGCCGCGCGAAACTTTGCGTATTCGTGACGAAGCCAATGCCGGCGACGCAGCCGTTGCCGCAGTAGTCTCGGATGGCGTTCGACGGCTGAAACAAGCCATAGTAGTAGGTGTCGGCGGGCGCGTTGTCTTGCTCGTGCAGGTTGGAGATCTGGTCGAGCGCGTCACCCCAACCGTCGCCCTGCGAGGAGATGGTCTGGTTGATGTCGAGCGTGGCGCCTAGCGTGTATTCGACGCCGCTCGTCGGATACATCGAGTTCAGATAGGTCTTGTAGGCGTCCAAGCGTGCGGTGTCGCTGCTGGCCGTGCGGCCGTTGGCGTTCAGCGGAATGAAACGAATTTTGAGCGGGCCCGTCTTGCGCGTGACCAGCTCTTGCTTGTCGCTGACCGGAAAGCGCGGCTTACCCATGCTGCCGGCTGGCGTGCCGTCGCATTCCACGATTTCGACCGAGTAGCGCGTGGTGGCGGTGAAGTCTTCGGCTTTGACGTCGAAGTTGAAGGTCGTGGCAAAACTATTTTCAGCCGAAGCCTGCGTCACGTTGCGCTTCGAAAAGTAGTTGGACTTCAGCTCGCCGTTGGCCAGCAAAAGGCGCGCCGAGACCGTGCGATTGGCCCAGCCGGACTCGAGCCTGGCGAACACGCGCACGCGCCCGGATTTACCCTGAATGATCTCGGCGGGGCGCTCTTCCTTCGGCACCGCCTGGTCGGCCTCCATGATTGGAATCTTGCCAACTTGGTATACGGAAATTTCGTCGATGCTGATGCCGACAGCGAGCGTGCTGCTGCAAGCGTCGCCGATGGCGCCCGAGCACTTGCCGGCCTGGCAGGACTCGCCCATGGGGCACGCCATACCGCAAGCGCCACAGTGCGCGACCGTCGAGTCGGTGCCGACGCACAAACCGTCGCACAGCGTTTCCCCTTCGGGGCAGGCGCACTTGCCGTCAGTGCAAGGCATACCGCCCAGGCACTTGGTGGCGCAGTCGCCGCAGTGGTTTTCGTCGGCTTTCAGGTCCGTACAGGCGTTGTCGCACACGATGTCGGTTGCACTGGCGCACTTGCACTCGCCCGCTTGGCACGACTGGCCCGCCGTGCAAGTCGTGCTGCAAGCTCCGCAGTGCAGAGCGCTCGAGCGGACGTCGACGCAGGTGCTGCCGCAGGCGGTCTTGCCAGCGGGGCAGCCGCACGTGCCGGCCGAACAAGCTTGGCCCCCCGGGCACTTCGTGCCGCAAGCGCCGCAAGCACCAGCCGTGGTTTGCAGGTCGACGCAGGCGTCGCCGCAGCGCGTGAGCCCCGTCGGGCAGGCTTCCGTGCTTGAAATGCAGCTGGTGACGGCGCAAATTTCGCCGGCGTTACAGGCCTTGCCACAGCTGCCGCAGTGCGCGGGCGCGTTCAGGTTCGAGCACTCGGTGCCGCACAGCTGCTCGCCCACCGCGCATTGGCACTTGCCGTCGACGCAGGCCGACCCGCCGCTGCAGGCGGTCTCGCACGAGCCGCAGTGCGCCGAGTCCGACATGGGGTCGAAGCACTGGCCGCCGCAAAACAGCACGCTTTCCGGACAGCCGCACACCCCGCCGTAGCAAGGCACGCCGGCATCACACGCTTTCTCGCAACCGCCGCAGTGGCCGGCGTCCGTCGCCATGTTCACGCAAGTGTCGCCGCATTTTTGGAAGCCGGCAGCGCAGGCGCTGCTGCACGAGCCGT
>JAYUYU010000707.1:0-4143 GCA_043752365.1 Myxococcales bacterium
TGGTCGACGGCTTGCGGAACCTCGGCGTGCGTATCGAGCGCGAGCCGGAAGGCACCTTCTACGTTTGGGGCAGCGTCGCGAACCTGCCGCCGGGCCTCAACACCGGTGACGAGCTGTTCCGTCGCGCGCTCGAAAAGCAAGTCATCGTCGTGCCTGGCCATTTCTTCGACGTCGACCCAGGCCAGCGCCGCGTCGGCCGCGCCTCGCGCTTCAACCAGCACGTCCGCTTCTCCTTCGGTCCCTCCGAAGAAACCATCGACACCGCCATCACCCGCCTCGCGGACCTAGTGCGCTCTTAGGCGAGGGAATCCGACGCCAGCGGCCTGCTGTTGCGTCGAGACGGCCAGTGGACCCATCCCCATCCCTCTGCTCGGAATCTCCCCCCCCGTCCCGTGTTTCTCGCCTTAGTCATCCGGCACGACCCCTCCCAACGCCAAAAGTGACTTCGAGGTCGAAGTGACTTTTTAGAAGTCGCGGAAAGTGACTTCGACCTCGAAGTGACTTTTTAGAAGTCGCGGAAAGTGACTTCGAGGTCGAAGTGACTTTTGCGAACCGACAAGGCCTTTCCCGATCGGGTCGAACCTTGAGCAAGGTTACCCGAGCTTCCCGCCCTCCCGCGGCACCCATTTCTTGTTCGGTCTCCCCGAACAAGAAATGCAAACGTGCCGCCCCAACCCACCCCCATCAGACGCCTCGAAAATCGCTGCATACGGAGGGGTGCCCGGCTCCGCCCGAAACGTTCATGCCGCCGCGCGGATTGTGATGGCACGCCCGGCCCGGCATCACTAATGAGGCAACGTGACTCGGCCCACCGTGCTCCTGTTCGATATCGATGGAACGCTCGTGACGACCGGCGGCGTGGGTCGACGCGCGGTCGAGCGCGCCTTCGAGCGCGCCCACGGCCGAGCCGACGCCTGCTCGCTGGTCCGTTTCGACGGCATGACCGACCGCTCGATCACTAGGCTTGGACTCCAGGCCATCGGCGTGCCCGCGAGCGACGAGGCCATCCAGGCCCTGCTCGATATCTACCTGGGCGAGCTCCAATCCGAGCTTTTGCTCTCCACCCCCGAAACGTACAGCGTGCACGCTGGTGTCCCGGAAGCACTCTCGGCCGCCAACGCCCGCGGCATGGCGCTCGGCTTGGGCACCGGCAACCTCCAGGAAGGGGCGCGGCTGAAGCTCGAACACGTGGGGCTGTACCATCACTTCGGTTTCGGCGGCTTCGGCAGTGATCACGAGCTGCGGGTGGAGCTGATTCGCGTGGGCGCCGAGCGCGGCGCGCGTCAGCTGGGCTTGCCGGTCAGCGCCTGCCGCGTGGTGATCATCGGCGACACCCCCAAAGACGTCGACGCTGCGCGCGGCATTGGCGCAGAATCGATTGGCGTTGGCACGGCGTCGTTCAGCGCCCAGCAGCTGCTCGAGCACGGCGCTACCTTCGCGTTCGACGACCTGCTGGCGCCCGGCGCGCTTACGGCGTTACTGGGCGACTGAGCCGCTACAGCATGGTGCCGCGCAAGAGCAAACCGGCCACGCTAAAGTAAATCACGAGGCCCGCCACGTCGACGATGGTCGCAACGAACGGCGCCGACGAACTCGCAGGATCCAAGCCAATGCGCTTGAGCAAGAATGGAAGCAAGCCGCCCGTCACCGTGCCCAGCAGAACGACGCCGACCAAGCTTATGGCCACCGCGGCCCCGACCAGCAAATAGTGCGGGCCGTAGCTCGGCCAAATCTGCTGCCAAACCGCCACGCGCGTGAAGCCGATAATGCCGAGCCCGACACCCATGACCAAGCCGGCCCCCAGCTCGCGCCGCAGCACCCGGAACACGTCCCGCAGCTCTACTTCGCCCAGCGCCATGGCGCGGATCACCAGTGTGGAGGCTTGTGAGCCGGAGTTGCCGCCGCTCGAGATGATCAGCGGCACGAACAAGGCGAGAATCACGGCCTTGGCGATGTCGCCTTCGAACTGGTGCATGGCCGTCGCGGTGAGCATTTCGCCCACGAAAAGCACGGCCAACACGCCGCCGCGCTTCTTGACCATCTCGAAAAATCCGGTCGCCAAGTAGGGCGCCTCGAGGGCGGACATGCCGCCGAATTTTTGGATGTCTTCGGTCGCCTCTTCTTGCACGACGTCGACGACGTCGTCGAGGGTGACGACGCCCTTCATGCGCCCTTCGGCGTCCACGACCGGAATGGCGACCAGACTCGTCTCGGCGAAGACGCGGCTGACCGTTTCCTGGTCGACGTTGTCTTGCAGGGTCACGACGCCTGTTTGCATGGCGTCGCGGACCTTGGCCTCGCCCCCGGCAGTAAACAGCTCGCGTAGCGAGATCACACCCAGCAATTTTTGCTGTTCGTCGAGGACGTAAGCGTAAGAAAACGTGCTCAGGCTTTGGCGCGCCAGCTTGCGCAGGTAGCTCACGGCCTCGTCGATGGTCATGTCTGGCCGAACGCGCGCGTAGCGCGGATTCATCAGACCACCCGCTTCGTCCTCGGCGTACGCGAGCAGCGCGTTCACTTCATGCCGGGTTCGTTCGTCGAGGAGGCCCAGCAGCGCGTCGCGGTCGTCGTTGGGAGCGCCCTGAATCACGTCGGCAATGTCGTCGGGCGGCAGCAACCGCACCCAGTAGCGCCGATCGCTCGGCTTCAACGCGAGCACCAGCTGAGTCAGGTCCGAATGGGTCAGACCGAACAGCAGGCTCTCGGCCTCGTCGCGTGGCAAAACCCGAAAGCCTTGCACCCGTTCGTCGAGTGAAAGAATCGACCAGATCTCCCGCAGGTCGGCGGCGGTCAGCTCGTCGTCGGGAATCGGCCGTTCGGAAGCGCGGCGCACTCGGCTTCCCTACAGCCACGCGCGCCGGTCCGCGAGCGGTTTTTTCGGAATCTGGGCAGGCTACGGCGTCACGCCGAGCGCGGTGGCCCGCAGGTACGGGGCCGCACTGATGAGCCGGGCGCCAGGGGCCAGTCCGGGACCCCACCGCATTTGCCCCGGCTCAGGCCACGGGGTTGTTGGACGCCGGACCGGTGTGACGCACGTCCAGGCCGCGCACCATGAACACGACGAGCTCGCCAATGTTGGTGGCGTGGTCAGCAATGCGTTCGATGTACTTGCCGATCGACAGCATGCGGGTGGAGCGAAACACTACCGTGGGGTCGCTCATCATGTGCGCGACGAGCTCTGGGAAAAGCTGGGCGTAGTAGGCGTCGACGACGTTGTCGCGATCGATGACTTGTTCGGCCTTGGTGGCGTCGCCCGCCACGAAGGCGTCCAGCGCGTCGTGCAGCATGGCCTGCGCCGCTTCACCGATGCGCGGAATCGGCCCTTGGGTTGGATACGTCGGGTCTTCGCAGAGCTCTTGGACGCGCTCGCACATGTTGACGCACAGGTCGCCGATCCGTTCGAGATCCGTCACCAGCTTCAGCGTGGTGGTGATGAAGCGCAGGTCGGAGGCCACGGGCTGCCGACGCGCCAGCACCTGCAGGCACAGCTCGTCGATCTCGATCTCGAGCGTGTCGATTTGATGGTCGTTGCGGATAGTGGCGCGGGCTAAGTCGGCGTCACGCTCGACGAAACACTTCCGCGAGGCGGTCATCATCTCTTCGACGCGCGCCCCCATCAGTAAAACGCGCTCGCGCACCTGTGCGAGCTCGTTTTCGTATTCCCGGTCGGTGTGCCGGCGATCGACCATTGCTATGCCACCCTGGCCATCAGCCGAAGCGCCCCGTGATGTAGTCTTCGGTCCGCTGCTCTTTGGGGCGAGTGAAGATGACCTGGGTGCGATTGTACTCAATCAGCTCTCCCAAGTAAAAGAAGGCCGTAAAATTCGCCACACGCGCGGCTTGCTGCATGTTGTGGGTCACGATGACAATCGTGTAAGTCTCGCGAAGTTCGTGGATCAGCTCCTCGACTCGGGCGGTGGCGATGGGGTCGAGCGCCGAGCAGGGCTCGTCCATCAGCAGCACCTCCGGCTCGAGCGCCAAGGCACGGGCGATGCAGAGACGCTGCTGCTGGCCGCCGGAAAGGCTCGTGCCGGCCTTGGCAAGCCGATCCTTGACCTCGTCCCAAAGTGCCACGGCTCGGAGCGCCTTTTCGACCTGGCCATCCGGATCCTTCAGTTTCACGCCGTTCAGGCGAAGGCCCGC
>JAYUYU010000708.1:0-4141 GCA_043752365.1 Myxococcales bacterium
GGCGCGCGGCAATTCTTCGAGCAACGCCGCGATTTTGGCCTGATGCCAGGCAGGAATCGTCCAGTCGAGCTCGCCGTGCGCCAGCTGCGGCAAGAAAGGCAACGGCACCGTGAGCGTGACGCCGTCGTCGTCCGCCGACGGATCGAAGCGATAGCTGGCCGGCAGCGTCACGCCGTGAAACGTGAGGCTATCGGGGTAGTTCTCGGGCAGCAGCTGTCGGTCCTGCGAAACCACGTCGGACAGTGCGAGCAGCAGCAGGCTCGGCTGGCTTCGCTCGGCTTCTTCGCGCCATTCTTCGAAGGTCTTGCCGTTGACGACCGTCTCGGGCACACGCCGGTCGAAGAACGCCAGTAACAGCTCGTCGTCCGCCAGCATGTCGCTTTGACGCGCTTTGTCACGCAGCCGTGCGACCTCTTGCAGCAGCTGTTTGTTCTGCTCCTGAAAACGGCCGCGGCTTTTGTACTCGCCGCGCACCAGCGCATGCTCGATGAACATCAGCCGGGCTCGGCTGGGCGACAGCGCGGCGTAGTCGACGCTGTGGTCGCGCAGCACGGGCAAACCGAACAAGGTTGCGTGCTCCCGCACCGAGGCGCGCGCCGATTTTTCGGACCAATGCGGCTCGGAATAGCTGCGTTTGAGCAGGTGCCCGCCCACCTTGTCCAGCCACAGGGGCTCGACCTTGGCCGCCGTGCGAGCAAACAACTGCGTCGTCTCCACCAGCTCGAAGGCCATCACCCAGGCGGGAGGCTTTTTGGCCAGGCCCGACGACGGATGCAGTTGAAATCGCGTTTGCCGAGCCCCCAAGTAGACGCGGTGCTCCGAGCTCCACTGGCCAATGCGCGACAAAAGTCCGCTGAGCAACGCCAGGTGCAGCGTGTCACTAGCGGCGCCGGCAACGTTCGGCTTGGCACCGCGCGCCGCGCCCCCGGTGACGCGCAGCTCTTTGACCACGTCCTCGAGCTGATGATGAACTTCGCGCCACTCACGCACGCGCAAGAAAGACAAGAAATTCTCTTTGCAGGCACGCCGCAGCTGGGCGGTGCCGCGCGCCTCCTGCTCGCGCACGAAGGCCCACACTTTCAACAGCCCGGCAAAGTCCGAGCGCTCGTCGCGAAAGCGCTGGTGGAGCTGATCGACCTTCTGCTCCAGCCCACGCGGGCGCTCGCGCGGATCTTGGATGTTGAGACCAGCGGCCAGCACCAAAATTTCCGCTAGGCAGCCGTGCTCGGCGCCGGCCAAAATCATGCGAGCAACGCGTGGGTCTACCGGAAATTTAGCCAGTTGCCGACCTAGCGGCGTCAACTGTCGTTCGTCGTCCAACGCGCTCAGCTCTTGCAGCACGCGGTAGCCTTCACTGATAGAGCGCGCGTGCGGCGGGTCGAGGAACGGAAAGTCTTCCACGTCGCCCAAGCCGAGCGACTTCATGCGCAAAATGACGCCGGCCAAGCCCGTGCGCTTCATTTCCGGGTCGGTGAAGGCAGGGCGCGACGCAAAACTTTGCTCGTCGAACAAGCGCACGCAAATACCGTCGCGCACACGGCCGCAGCGGCCCTTGCGCTGGTCGGCGCTGGCTTGGGAGATGGCTTCGACTTGCAGGCGTGTCGTGCCGGTGCGCGGGTCGTAGCGCGACAGGCGCGCCACGCCGGTGTCGACCACGTAAACGATGCCGGGAATGGTCAACGATGTCTCGGCGACATTGGTGGCCAGAATCACGCGGCGCTGGGGAATGCTGGAGAAGACCTTGGCTTGCTCCGCCGCAGAGAGCCGCGAGTAGAGCGGCTGCACCACGGTGTGCCGCAGGTTGCGCCCCAACAGGGCTTGCTCGGTCTCGCGAATTTCGCGCTCGCCTGGCAAGAACACCAAAATGTCGCCGCGTGGGTCGAGCGAGGTGACGTTGGCGACCGCGTCTGCAACGGCGTCGGGCAAATCGACGTCGTCTGCCGGTGGCTCGTACAGCACCTCGACCGGGAAGGTGCGGCCTTCCACCTGGATGACCGGCGCACCGCCGAAGAACTGCGAAAACCTGTCCGCTTCGATGGTCGCGGAGCTGACAACGACCTTGAGATCGGGGCGCTCGGGCAAAATCCGCCGTAGCCAGCCGAGCACGAAGTCGATGGTCAAGCTGCGCTCGTGCGCCTCGTCGATGATCAGCGTGTCGTACGCCGAAAGCGTGCGGTCGCCTTGAATCTCGGCTAACAAAATGCCGTCGGTCATGAACTTGACCCACGTATTTTTGCAAGTTCGATCCTCGAAGCGAATCTGGTAGCCGACCTCTTGGCCCAGCTCGCAGTCCAGCTCCTTGGCCACGCGCGCCGCGACGCTGGTGGCCGCGATGCGGCGGGGCTGGGTCACGCCTATTTGCCGCTTACCGCCGCGGCCCATCTCGAGCGCAATCTTGGGTAGCTGCGTCGTCTTGCCCGAGCCGGTGGCGCCCACCACGATCGCCACTTGGTGTCCGTCGAGCGCGGCCACGATGTCGCCCACCCGCGCGGAGATCGGCAGCTCCGGTGGAAACCGGATGCGCGAGCGCTGTTTGGGCGCAGTTGGAGGCGGCTGCTCGGGCAAAGCGGGCGTGCTTTAGCACGGCGGCTCGCCGCGCCCGGCGGCCCGCAGCCACGCTCAGCTTTTGAGCATGAAATCCAGGGCCTGGGCGTCGTCGATGGCCTGATCGAACTTGCCCGTGTACTCGCCTTCCGGCAGGTTCATGGCCTTGGCGACGGTGCGCCAAACGGCGCCGCTGGGCGTGCGCTTTTTAGGGTCTCCCCAAAAAGTAACCGGAGCCAACAGCTCGCCAGTCGCGGGGGCGGGCGCGCGGAACGCGTACTCGTGTCCGCCGCCCGGCAAGTCCTTGGTGATGCTGATGTCGCCGTAGTAACCGCCGCGTACTCTACCACCCGCCAGGATGATGGTGCCCTTGCCGTAGTCGCCGTAAGAGTTGGCGGCTGGCCTGCGACTGCCGTCCAAGGTGTACACGGCGATCAGCGTGCGCTCGAACAGCCCCGCGGCCTTCAGGTCGTCGATCAAGCGCGCCAATGGCCGTGCGATTTGCTGGGCATAGGTGCGCAGCACCGACTCGGGCCGCGAACCGTCACCCACTAAATCCTGGTCGTCGAACTCGAGCGCAATGCTGCGCACGCGACCGCCGCGCAGCAGCTTGGAGGCGTAGGCAAACTGCTCCCAAGCTTGCGCCTTGGTGAAAATTTCGTCCATGCGATCGCGGTCACCGTTGGGATCCTGCTCGCACGGCACGACCACGACGTCGCCCTCCGCGCAAAACAGGCTGGGCACGCCCTGGCTCCAGCGCGCGACTTCCTCGGGCGTGAGCCCGAGCGAACCCGTCGGCGCGCGCCCGATGGACTCGAAGCGTTGGCGCAGGTCGTCGTAACCGGCGCCGCTAGCCTTGCGGTAGGGCAGACCGACGCGCGCCCGAATGTCGGCCAACAGCTGGTCGTGCGTGGGCGGCGAGGCCGCGCTGCCACCGTACTGGGCGAACAGCTCCTTCTTGCTCAGCACGCGCGTGAGCTCGGACTCCGGCAGTCCAGCGCCGTAGTGGTACACCGAGTGCTTGAAGCGACTGATGCCTTTGAACGCGAAGCCGTTGTCGATGCGCGCGCCGATTTTTTGCTGATAGTAGTTGTGAATCGAGGCGGGAGTCGGCGACCACGAATGCATTTTTTCGCTGGCCGCCCCGTTGGCGCCCTCAACCGGAGCATCGATTAGGTACATCGGCGGCCGACCCGAAGCGCCGTTGTCCATGACCCGACCGGGCGAGCGCATACCGTTGGCGGCCTCGTGACCGTGCACGTTGCCAATGCCGGCTTCACCCGTATCCAGCATGGCAACACTGTCGATGTGCGGGGCCAGCTCCAGCGAGTCGTTGGTGAGCCAGACGTTGTTCGGGAGCTCCTTCAGCTCGCTTTGGGCCGCGAACATGCTGAGCTGTTCGCCGCTGCTGCCCACCGAGCGGTTCTGGTATTTCGCGATCGAAGGCGGCACCATCACGTGCATCAGGTCGACCTGATCTCGAAAGTTGACCTCGAGGAACAGCGTGCCTTGTTCGGCTTCCTGGGCGTAGGCCTCGCTCACCGCTAGCTCGCGGGCGGCAAAGCGCACCGCAGCTGGCACGAACGGCGCCGCCAGC
>JAYUYU010000709.1:0-10266 GCA_043752365.1 Myxococcales bacterium
GACGAACCCACCCAATACCGAGCAGATGCCAGAGTAATTCGCCATCGCTACCACCCATCTCCCAAGCTCGTTGCGCGACGAGCGCGAGAGCCTGCCCAAAGGTAACACGCAGTCAGTTGGGAAACCAACCTTACCCCCCGCGGCGGGCGCGACTCGCTCCCGGCAACAGGCGGCACGGAGTGCACCAATGTAGTTGGAGAGCGCTTTACTGCTTGGGCTTCAACAAGTCGGCGGCGGTCTTTTCAACCTCGGCGCTCGTCTGCAGCACCTTCAGGCTGGCGATGAACGCGTACTTGGCAACGCGCATGTCGGTCATGGCGGCTTCAAGGTCCGAGGTGAGCGCGCTATCAGTGGCGCTGCCGGCCTTACGGGCCTCGGGAGAAATCCGAACAGTCTCGGCCGTTTCGGCGGCCGAAGGCGAACCGCCCAAGCGCACCACGTCCTGTGCCGAGCGCTCGAAGGCCTCGGACACGCGAGTGAGGCTGCTCAACGCAGACTGTTGCATGGGTCGAATGGCCACGATTGTGTGATCGGTCGCCCGCCAGCCGCCTTGAATCGATTTACTGATTTGCCGCGACCGTTCCGGTACCACTAAACAGCACACCCACCAGCAGTTTCGAGAGCTGTTCACCCGCCGGCGCGTCCGGAAACGGCAGGCGCCCGTCGAGCACCCGTCGAATCATTTGTGGCACCACGGCCATGCCCGCCAGCGACAGCATCGCCACCATAGGGTGCAGGCTGCGCTCGAAGGCGCCGTTGGCGTAACCGTCGGCGATCAACCGCGCTATTAGCGGAACGTGTCCGGATTGAAAGCGTTCGCGCAGCCGCGCAAAGCGCGTGTTGGACGTCAAGGCCTCGCGCAGCACTAGCCGCATCACCAACAGCTCGTCGTCGTTCAGACGCGCGACCCGGCCAAACAGGCGCTCCACGCGTTCACGTACGGGCACGTCCGGCGCGATGGCGACTTCGATGTCCTGCAGCAGCTTCTGGTACAGCTCCTCGACCACAGCGAAGAAGAGCTCGTCCTTGGTCGGAAAGTAGTAGTACACCATGCCAATGCTAGTGCCTGCGTCGCTGGCGATGCCGCGCAGCGACGCGCCGTCCACGCCGTCGCTCAAGAACCTTTCGCGCGCCGCCGCCAGAATGCGCGGCTGAATGTCACTCTTGGGTCGGGCCATGCGGAGCTAAACCAACTTTTTGTTGAAGCGCAAAGACGTGAGCAAGACCAGCACGCCGAAGATCGCGGCGAGCCACGCCAGCTCCTGACTGACGTCGGCAAACCCCGCACCCTTCAGCGTGATACCACGCACGATGCGCAGGAAGTGCGTTAGGGGCAGCGCTTGGGCAAAGACCTGAGCGGGCTGCGGCATCGACTCGAACGGGAACATGAAACCCGAAAGCAAAATGTTCGGCAGCAAAAAGAAGAACGACATTTGCATGGCCTGTTGTTGGGTCCTGGCCAGCGTGGAGAAGAACAAACCCAGCGCCAAGTTGGCGGCAATGAACAGGAACGAAAGCGCATACAGCAACCCGAGCGAGCCGATCAGCGGCACGTCGAACACCAAGCGCCCGGCTAGCAAGATCAGGGACATTTGCACGTAGCCAATCACCGTGTACGGCATGATTTTTCCGAGCACCAGCTCGACGCGCCGCACGGGTGAGACGATCAGTTGCTCCAGTGTGCCGCGCTCGCGTTCCCGCGCGATGGCCATGGCCGTGAGCATCACCATGGTCATCGTCAAAATCACGCCAATCAGGCCGGGCACGACGTATACGGCGGTGCGCAGCTCTGGGTTGTACCAAGTGCTCGGCTCCAAGCGAATTGGCTCGAGCCCTACGCTGGCGTGGGGTGCACCGGCACGAGTCAGCTGCGCCAACATCAGTTGGCTCGAGCGCGCCGCCACCAAGCCGGAAGCGGTGTTGATCGCGCTGCCCACGGTTTGGGGGTCCGAACCGTCGACGACCAACTGCAGCTGCGACGTACGCCCGGCTCGTAGGTTGGCCGCGTAGCTGACCGGAATAACTAGCGCAGCGCGCGCACGCCCGGAGCGCAGCGCGTCCTCGATTTCATCGTAGCCGCGAACTTCGCCCAAGAGGTCGTAGAAGCCCGTCACGCGCAGGCTTTGGGCGAGCTCCCGCGAGGCCGCGCTGCGGTCCTGGTCGTAAATGACCGTGGGAATGTGGCGAACGTCGGTGTTGATGGCGTAGCCGAACAGCAGCAGCTGAACGATCGGCAACACCGCCATCATGGCCAGTGTCATGCGGTCGCGCCGTAGCTGCAGCAGCTCTTTCCAAGCAATCACGAAGGGTCGCGTCAGCATGCCTAGCTTTCCTAAGCCGCCCGCGCGCGGCTGGCGTCGTCCTCGCGCACCATCGACACGAAGGCGTCTTCGACGCTGACCCGGCTGACCGACGACGCCTGCACCGCGATACCCTGCTGCTGCAGCAGCTCTCGCACGAACGGCAGCGGATCGATGCCACCGCGCGTCGTCAAACGCAGCACGTGACCGTAGTGCGCCACCTCGTCGACCTCGGGCTGCTGACGCAACAGCAGCGCGGCCTCACGCGGCTTGTCGGTCTCGAGCTCCAACGCTCGCAGCTCACGGCGCGCGATGATTTGTTCGGGCGTCCCGACGTCGAGCAACTGGCCGCGGAAAATGAACGCCAAGCGGTGGCAACGCTCGGCCTCGTCCATGTAGTGGGTGGTCAAGAGCACGGTCGTGCCCTCCGAGGCCAAGCTATGAATTTGCTCCCAGAACTCGCGGCGGCTGACTGGGTCGACGCCCGCGGTCGGCTCGTCCAAAAACAGCAGCGGCGGCTCGTGAATCGTCGCGCTAGCCAAAGCAACACGCTGCTTCCACCCGCCCGAAAGCGTTCCGGCAAGCTGCTTTCTGCGCCCACCGAGGCCGCTCCTCTCCAGCACCTGCTCGACTCGGGCGCGACGCCGCGCGCGCGGCACACCGTAGATGCCCGCGTAGAAGTTCAGGTTTTCGATCACGCTCAAGTCCTCGTACAGGCTGAAGCGCTGGGTCATGTAGCCAATGCGCTCTTTGATACGCTCGGCCTGAGTCGCGATGTCGTAGCCGACCACGGTGCCCGAGCCACCGCTTGGATCCAGAATGCCGCACAGCATGCGTATGGTGGTGGACTTACCGGCGCCGTTGGGACCAAGCACACCGAAAATTTCGCCACGCTGCACGCTCAGCGAAACGTCCTGCACCGCGACCAGCGAGCCAAAGCGGCGCGACAACGAGCGGGTCTCGATGATGGCTTCGGTCATATCACTTGCCTCCCGCAAGGCGCACGAAGGCGGGCACGCCCGCGCGCAAAAGCGACTTGGGGTCGTCGACCCGCACCCGCACCCGCACCACCAAAGTGGCGCGTTCCCGCTCGCTGAACAGGTAGCGCGGAGTGAACTCGGTGCGGCGCGCGATGTGCTCGACCTGGCCAGCCAGCTCGGCGCTCAGCGCGTCGACCTTTACTTTGGCGTTTTCGCCCAGCGAAACCCCCGAAATTTCCGACTGAGGGACGAACACGTCCACGTAGGGGCGCTGCACGTCGGCCAGCGTGACGACTGGCGTTGCGGCGCCTACGACTTCGCCCTGTTCGAAGTTGACGTCGAGCACGGTGCCGCGGATCGGCGCGCGCAGCTCGTGGCGCGTCAGCCGCACGTCGTTCATTTCAAGCGCGGCCGTGGCCGCTTGCGCGCGCGCGTCAGCCACCGACACGTCTTCGCGGCGCGCGCCCTGGCGCACGAGCTTCAGGTTGTGATCGAGGGCGTCACGCTCCGCGCTGGCGCGTGCCAGCTGGCCCTCTAGGTTGTCCAGCGCAGCCTGCGCGACCACGCCCTTCTCGACCAGCGTGCGCTCACGAGCGACCTGCTTCTGTAGCAGCGCTTCGGTTGCGTCGGCTGCGTCCACGCGGGCTTGAAGCGAGCGAACTTCTTCGCCGCGCGCGCCTGCCTTGACCGCGCTGGCCTGTTGCTTTGCGACCTCGGCCTGACTGGCCTGCGCGGCGCGCGAGCTTTGCTCGAGCCCGTCGTCGATACGCGCCACCAGCGCGCCTGCCTCGACCTCGTCACCCTCTTTGACCAGCACCTGGGTGAGGCGCCCGCTGAGCTCGAAGCCAATAGTAGTTTCTTCGAACTCAACGACGCCCTGAAGCGCGCCCGCCGCCGGCGCGGCCCCCTTAGCCACCCGACACCCCTGGAAAACGCTGGCCAGCCCGAGCACCACTAGGGCGCGCCCCCAGAACCTAGCGTTTATTATCATTCGACTGATAATAACGCAGATGGGTTATTAGGCAAGGGCGGTTTACGGCCAAGCCAAGCGTCAGTGCACGCGCGCAAGCCCCGCGCAGCTTATGATTAGGGCGCTCATTGCGGCTGCTCTTCCCGACCCTGTCCATCATCGCCATGACCGTCGCGGCGTGTCTGGCGGTGCTCGGCTATCGGTTCGCGCGCCTGCCTGGGTGGCGCGACCAACGTTGGTTCTGGCTGATCGCCGCTAGCGCCAGCCTCTACTCCGGCTTTAACGTCGTCGTAACGCTAGACGTCCCTGAGTGGGTAGTCGTGCTCGGCTCGCACGGCAACTGGGCGACGCTCGCACTGCACGTCGCCGCGTGGAACCTGCACTGCGCCGCGCACTTCCACCGCGAGTCCAACCGCGTCGAGAAGGTTTTGTTGGGCGGCACGGTTCTGGTTGGTCTGCTCGCCTTGTTGCCCGGCGGGCTGATAGCGCACGGTGTCGTCGAACATTGGTTCCTCGGCGTGCGTTTCCGCGAGCCACCTACCACCGCGCTGGGCTCGCTGGCCGTCGTGCCGCTGTACGCCGCGCTCTTCTTCCCGCTGATGCGCTTCCTGCGCGGTGCGCGTCAACACCAGGACGCTAGGCGCTACGCCACCGGCCTGTTGTTGTTGGCGATAACGGGCATCAACGATGTGCTGGCTTCGACGGGCGAATTCTCGACCCCCTACCTCTTGGAGGTTGGCTTTTTGGGCATGGTGGTGCTGGTTTGGAGCGTCTTGATGGATCGCTTCACCGGCGCCACGCACCGCCTGGACATGCTCTCGTCACAACTGGAAGGCATCGTTACCGAGCGCACGCGCGAGCTGGCGAAGGCGCACGAAGCGCTAGCCCAGGCCGAACGCCTGGCGGCCATCGGTCGCCTTTCCGCGGGCGTCGCCCACGAGATCAACAATCCGTCGGCCGCGGTGGTCTCGAACCTGACGTACCTCAAGAACTCGCTGGCTATCGGAGACGTCCCAAGCGATGCCGCGGAGGCGCTGGAAGACTCGCTGACGTCGATGGGCAAGATCGCGCGCATCGTGCGTCAGCTGTTGGATACCGGTCGGGTCGCCGCGTCCGACACATCCATGCGCAGCACCTTCGACATCGCGCTGGCCGTAGACCATGCGGTGCAAACGGCGCGCGCCGCCCTGCAGCGCCCGTTAGACCTGGACCTCGACGTGCCCGCCATCTTCGGTGTCGGCGACCCGCTGATGGTCGAGCAGGTGTTGGTGAACTTGATCGTCAACGGCGCACAGGCCGTGCCGGAGTCGCGCGAACCACGCGTGAGCGTGCGCGCCGAGCCGCTGACGACGGGCGTCAAAATCAGCGTCACCGACAACGGCGACGGAATGTCCGAAGAGGTCGCGCGCCGCGCCTTCGAGCCGTTCTTCAGCACCAAGCCGTTTGGCAAGGGTACGGGGCTCGGCTTGTCGGTTTCGCTCGGGTTGGCCAAAGCCGTAGGCGGGGATCTGCGCGTGGCTCGTTCGTCGCCCGCCGGAACCACCATGGAGCTGTTGATCCGCTCGAGCTTGCGGCTCTCGACGGTCCCCCCGGTGGCATCGATGCCCAACTCTCGACCCACGCAGCGCTTGCTGGTCGTCGACGACGATCCAATCGTGCGTGAAAGCTTGTCGCGAATGCTGTCCAGGGTCTTCGATGTAGAGACGGCGACGGGCGTGAGCGACGCGCGGCGCTGCGTCGGCGGCGCGCACTTCGACGCCATTCTGTGCGACGTGATGATGGATGAAGGCGGCGGCGAAGCCTTTTACTCCTGGCTGCAGCGTGAACGCCCCACCGCGGCGGCCCGCGTAATTTTCGTTACCGGGGGCGTTACCGATGCGGCGTCCCGTCGCTTTTTGGACGCCCAGGGGCAGCCCGTGCTGTACAAGCCGGTGGACTTGCTCACCGTAGAGCGCGCCGTGGACGAGGTGAGCGTGGGCGGCGTGGTGTAGTACGCTTCGAGCATGCAGGACCCAGCTCAGCGACGCCGCCTCCTGCCCTTCTTGGTGGGCGGGGCAGCGCTGTGCCTGGGCCTCGGCGGCGGGCTCTTCTTGCTGAGGAGCTGCAGCCTCGCGCCGCCGCCACTGCTCCCACCCATGACCTCGTCGGTCACGGTCGTGCGACCAACCCCGGACGTGCTGGTGGCGGTGCGCGACTTGGCCAGGCTCGAGTCGGCGTCATTTCACATGGAGCGGGTGATCGATCTCAGCGACAAGCAATCCAAGCTGTGGGGCATGATCAGCACGGAGGACGCAATCTTACTCGTGGCCGTGGCCGAGGTAACCGCGGGCATCGACCTGCAGAAGCTGACGGCCGCCGACGTCACGGTCGACCCAGCACGCCGAACTGCACGCATCGAACTGCCGGCGCCAGAGGTGCTGCACGCGGCGCTCGACAACCATAAAACTTACGTACACTCGCGTAAGACCGGCACTCTGGCCGAGCGGCACGAAAACCTGGAGTCACGCGCCCGCAAAGAAGCCGAACGCACGTTGATAGAGTCGGCGCGGCAAGCAGGATTGCTGAAGCGCGCAGCGGACAACGCACGCCGCACGGTCGAGGCGCTGGTGCGTTCGCTGGGCTACGACAAGGTCGAAGTCAGCGTGCGCTCGCCTAACGAATGATGTGAACGGCCATGCCCGCCGCGCGCGCTGCAGCGCCGTCCGCGTCGTCACGGTCGCCGATCACCAGGCAAGCTTCGGGCGCCACGCCCAGGCGCTGGGCGGCGCTGAGGTAGCCTTCGGGATGCGGCTTGAGCTGGCTCGGGCCGCCCGGTTCGCCGTTCGACACGACGAGGTCGAACAAGCTGGCGGCGCCCAGCGCCTGCAGCTTGCCTGTCGCCGGGTAGTCGCTGACCAGAGCCGTCTTCCCGCCGCCCTCGCGGTAGCGAGCCAACGTCTGCAGCAAGTCTTTGCGCTGGCTGCGAGCGACCCACTTCAGTGGGCGCTGGAACATCCACTCTCGCACCGTGAGTTCGACGTCGGCGGGGGACCTACCAAGCGCCTTCGCCGCGTGGTCGAGCTGGCGTTGGAACGGGCTGACGTCCAAGGCCGCGGGGTCAGCGCTGATTCCGCGCAGCGCTTCGTGGGAGTGCCGGAATGTACGCAGCGTTTTGATGGCGCCCCAGCCGAACAGCAAAAGCTCGAGCACCATCGCCAACTGGACGGGCTTGTGGCGATACAGCGTGCCGTCGAGGTCGACGAGCCAGGCGGCATAGCGGGTGTGGGCGTTCTCGGGGAGCAGATCGACGCCTACTCGCGGGCGCGACCGAAGATTTTGGAGCCGGCCGGCACCGAGCTGACCAGCCACACGTTGCCGCCGATGACCGAACCTTGGCCCACGACCGTGTCGCCACCCAGGATGGTAGCGCCGGCGTAAATGGTCACGTTGTCTTCGAGGGTGGGGTGACGTTGCTTGCGAAAGCCGTCTTGCTCGCACTCACGGCGGCGCGTGCTGAGCGCCCCGAGCGTGACGCCTTGATACAGCTTGACGTTATTGCCGATACGGCAGGTTTCGCCGACCACGGTGCCGGTGCCGTGGTCGAGGAAGAAGCCCTCGCCAATGCTGGCGCCAGGGTGCAGATCAATGCCGGTGCGGGAGTGCGCGTACTCGGCGATGATGCGCGGAATCATCGGCACTTGCTCCTGGTACAGCACGTGCGCGACACGGTGGGCCGTCATGGCCTCGATGGCGGGGTAACTGAAGACGATTTCTTCGACGCTGCGCGCTGCCGGGTCGCCGTCGAAGGCCGCCACCACGTCTGTGT
Organism: Myxococcales bacterium; assembly: GCA_043752365.1. GTDB lineage: Bacteria > Myxococcota_A > Polyangia > Polyangiales > Polyangiaceae > PMG-095. The sequence continues at coordinate 8,056 of JAYUYU010000709.1, forward strand.
TCAACATGCGGCGAACTTCGGGCAACGCCTTGAACAGCCGCAGTACAACCTCTTCGGCCCAACCCGGCGGGAAGCCGCCCGAGGCGCGCCCGACGCCGGTCTCGTAGGTCAGCGCGCGATCGATCTGCTCGACCAGCGTTTCGAACGCCGGGTACAGGTGCTCGGCGACCGCGAAATGGAGGTTTTCGCGTTGCAACGAGCGGTGGCTATAGAAGCCGAGGTAAATCACCGGCTTGATGTGGTTGTAGGCCTCGACCACCGCGCGCTTGTTGGGCAGCGCAGCGCTCTCCAAATTGTTGATCTCTTGCGGGCCGGCGTAGCTGCTGACTACGCCCTCGATGGCAAGCTCCAGATCTTTGGTTCGCGACGTGTGGTGCATGAACGCCTGCTGGGGGGCCAAGTCTACGCGGTGGTGGCCCGCCCTGCAAAGCCGACCCGACGAAGGCGGCGCTAGTCGGTGTGCGCGACGACGCCCAGCGTGGTCGTAAATTGGCTGCCCACGCGGTCGCGGATCGCTTTGTGAAAGATCTCCCGGCTCGACCAGTCAAAGCGGTTGTCGAGACGAATCGTCAAAAAATCGGCAGGCAGGTAGTCGAGCGTCAACGTGCCACCCACCAGGTTCTGCTCGTAGTCGCCGTAAGGATTGATGAAGCCGTTGGAGTCGTGGAAAAATTCACCGCGCGCGGCGACGCCGAACTCGTCGCAAACCGCTACCCGGGCACCCAGCATGACGCCGTACCAGCTGGCGCTGTCGAACACGTTGGGGTCAGTGTCGTTGCGGTAGTTGTCGAGACCAAAGTCGGCGTTCAATACCAAGCGTAGTCGCTCGATCGGGTTCGCCGTCACGACTAGGTCGATCAGGTGGCGCCAACCTTGGGTGTTGGAGCTGGCGCGATCCACGGTGCCGGAGTCGAGGCCATCGGCCACGACTTGGTCGCGCGACTCCATGGTCGCCGAGCAGCCGGTGCTGGCGTTCGGGTCGAACAACGTACCGTCGTCGCAGTTGATGAGCGCGGTGTCGTCGTGCTCGGGCCCGCCCAAGTAGCCGACGGCGAAGCCAAGCAAGTCCGCGTCGTCGTTGTCCTTGAAGTGGAAGTTGAGCTGCGCGCCGAAGCTTTTGCCGACGTTGTTGTCGATGCTGTTGTTCCAGCCGTTGACGGCCAGCAGCTTGAAGTCGAACACGTCGGAAACTACGAAGCTGCCGCGCAGGCCGGTGTGAAACAGCGGCTGCGACGCGTACAGCATGCTGCGCGTGTAGTTCATGTTCAGGTGGCTCTCGGCCACCTCGGCGCCATACGGTGTGTCGAACTTGCCCAAATCGAGTGTGAACAGGCCGTCGGCGCCGCCCGGTTTCCACGACGCGAACGCCTGCTTCACGTTCTCGATGCCCTGGCCGGAGTCGCACTCGGACTCGTCGTCAGCCAGACAGCTCGCGCCAATTTGGCGCGCGGTCGGGCCGAAGCGCAGGCTAATGGTGGCGCCAACCGGGTCTGCCGGGTAACTGGCGTTCACGCCGACCCACGACAACGCAAACCCGTTATTGTAATCGTGCGCGCGCAGCAGGTTCTTGCCGAACTGCGGCTTCGGAAAGTTGTAATTGACGCTCGCGTAGGCGTCGACGAACGCCGAAAACTCGATGCTGTCGTACCAGCTGTCGCCGCCGCCTTCGGAGTAACTCTCGACGGGCGGCAGGTCTAGGTCGGCATCGGCCGACGGCGGCTCGCTGGCAGCGACTTCGACCGGTGGCGCCGCGGGCGGGGGCGCGGGCGGCAGAGGCGCGGACTGAGGTGGCGGTGCAAGCGCGGCGTCCGCGGGCGGCGGGGGAGCTTCCGGCGCTGGTGCCGGGCCCGGCGCGGGGACGGGCGCGACGGCTGCCGGCGGCGGCGCGGCGGCGGGCGGGGGCGCAACTGGTGCAACGGGAGGCGCCGGCACGGGTGCCGGTTTGACGGGGGCGGGCGGCAGGGCAGGCGCCGGTGGCTTGGCAGGCGCTGGCGCCCCCTGGGCAAAGGCTTGGCCCGAAAGCGCCACACCCAACGCAATCACGCTCGTCACGACGTTACGCCGACGCATCATGTTCATCTCCGGGGCCCACTCGCTACCACACTCGGTCGCGAAAGGTCACGAGCGTTGCGACGCCAGCTGACACAGTTGGCACACCTCCGCGATCGGCCTGCCACGGTGGATGCCGCGCGGCGCTTAGTGCGAAGCGCC
>JAYUYU010000710.1:0-10258 GCA_043752365.1 Myxococcales bacterium
CAGCCCTCGTTGATTCACGCGGACGCCGACGCCTTCGCGGTTACGCAGAACTTGAGCGCCGTCAAAGCGCTGGTTTTGGCGGGCCTGGGCGTGGGTCAGCTCTTGCCGTTCATGTTGCGTGACGACGAGCGGACGAGCTTGGTGTGCGCCGAGCAACTGCAGCACGACCCTGACTGCGGCGTGTACGCGGTGCAGTCTTTTCGGAGTTTGTCGGAGCAAGAAATGAAGATTCAGCTAGGGCTAATCGAGCGAGTCTCCGCGCAGCTGAGGGAACCGCCTGCTCTTGGTTAGGGCTAATACCCATTTTGGCACCGCTAAGCCGTCAACCCGGGCGTGGTCCCGTACTCCGCTCGGTGTTGCCGAAGGCAGTATTGGGCACACCCCTGGCGTGCTGGAGCATCCCACAAGGTGGTATGCCGTTGCGTCCTCCAGCCAGCTCCAAAAACTACGGCTCCGTCGGGTTTTTGGCTCCCTCTGGCGATTGGTTTGCATCGCCGCGAAGTATCCTATTGAGTTCACCTACCTTGCCCAAGACCGACCATGAGTAGCCCGCTCGACCACCTCCTCGAAGAGGGCATCATCAGCGACGTGGTGGGCCGCTTGCAGAGCGGCAAAGAGGCAGAAGTCTTTCTCGTGCGCTACGGCGAGCGCATCGTAGCCGCCAAGGTCTACAAGGATAAAACGCAGCGCAGCTTCAAAAACAAAGCTGCCTACCAAGAGGGGCGCGGAACGCGAAACACACGCGACCAGCGCGCGATTGACCGCCGGTCCCGCTTCGGCAAGGGCGCCGAAGAGGACGCCTGGAAGTCCGCTGAGGCCGACGCATTGTACAAGCTGCACGCGGCCGATGTACGCGTCCCGACACCGGTGATGTACTTCGAGGGCGTGCTGCTGATGGAATTGGTGTTGGATGCAGACGGCGTCACCGCGCGGCGACTAATCGACACCACACTCAGCGTGGACGATGCCAACGCTGCCTACCACGACATGCTTATCCAGCTGGTTCGCATGCTCGCCTGCGACCTCATCCACGGAGACTTGTCGCCGTACAATGTGCTGTGGGGAGCCAACGGCGCCACCATCATCGATTTTCCGCAGATCGTGTCCGCCGCGCAGAACAGCAACTCCGAGCGCTTTTTCCTGCGCGATGCCGAAAACATTCTCGGCTATTTTCGGTCAGTCGACGCACGGCTAGCGGCTCGACGCAGCGACGCTGCCGAAATTTGGCGCGCCTACATGCGTCGCGAGCTGACGGCTGACTTCATACCCTCCGGCAAGGCTCCCGTACCCCCTCCGCAGCGCCCGTTGCCGATCACCCCGCGGGGCCCAGGCGCCGCTCACCCGTCACGCCCGCAGACCAGCAACGGCAGCTTTGCCCGCCCTCAGGGCCGCAGCTTCGACCCGCCACGGTCGCCAGTGGTTCAACACCCACAGGCAGGCGCCCCAGCGTTCGGTGAGCGCAACGCGCCGCGCGGTAACGGTCCGCCGCAGCAATCGCGCGGCAACGGTCCGCCGCAGCAATCGCGCGGTAACGGCCCGTCGCAGCAATCGCGCGGTAACGGCCCGTCGCAGCAATCGCGCGGTAACGGTCCGCCGCAGCAATCGCGCGGTAACGGTCCGCCGCAGCAATCGCGCGGTAGCGGTCCGCCGCAGCAATCGCGCGGTAACGGTCCGCCGCAGCAATCGCGCGGCAATGGCCCGTCGCAGCAATCGCGCGGCAACGGCCCGTCGCAGCAATCGCGCGGTAACGGTCCGTCGCAGCAATCGCGCGGTAACGGTCCGCGCACCGCCGGGCGCAGCTTTGGACATGAACGCCGTGCAATGCCCGAAGTAATCGTTCGGCCGCGTCCGGCCGAAAGCGCACCCCGGGACGTCAATCGCTCGGAAACGAGCGATTCAACGGCTCAGCGCGGCCTTGATCCAAGTCCCAAATCGCGTCCGCGCTGAGCTCTAGCGCCGAGCGTCACTCGAGCGAGGTCGCGGCGGGCGTCGTGGTGCCGGCAATGCTCGGCGCGTCGAGCGTGACGTAGCCGGCGCCGGCCTGGTTGGTGAGGCCGGCGGTGGGGCCGTTGACGCCCTTGCCGATGCCGCCCAGGGCGGTAACTTGCCCCGTTGCCCAGCGACAGGCTTTGGCCGCGCAGCAAGATGTAGCCGCCCGAGTACGCGATGTCGCGAGGCGCCTGCGGAGGGCTAGCGCTGATGCTGCCCGTGTCGGTCAGCGAAATTTCGTCGGCCAGCGCGAGCACGATGCCGCCCGCATGCCCTGAAAACAAGGGCAAGGATGCCAGCAGGGGCTCGTGGTTACCGTTGTCGCAGGTGAGCCCGCCGCCGGGGCCAGAGCCGAGCGTGAGGCGTGAGCCGTCGCTGGTGCCGTACACACCGCCGGGGGCACCCGCTGCGCGCGGTCCGTAGTTGGTGCCGACTTCACCCGCCGTAGCGTGGCCCGGCGTCGCGGTCAGCGGGCTGTTGGTGTTGAAATTCCCGGTGCCTGCTCCGAGGCCTCCCGATGCGCCAAAGTTAGCCAGGCTCGTCGGCGTGCCGGTGCCTGCGATGGATTCGCCGGCCTGGGTCGCGACGCTGTTGCTGCAGTTGAAGTCGTCTAGGCTAAAGAGTCCGGGCCGGTAACCAAGCGCGGACGCGTCAAGTTTCCCAGCCAAGTGCAGCTGCCCGGCGCGCAGCGCAATAACGCCACCCAACTGACCGTCCCAGGCATTGGCGGTGATAGTACCGAGCGCCGTAATGTCGAGCACGCCGAAGCGCGGCACGCGAATCAAAGCGACGCGTTGTTGGTCGACACTCGTCCCCACGTCGTCGTTGTCGCTGGTGGCGCCGTAGTGCCGGACCTTGGCACTAGCGAACGTGACGCTGGTACCTGCCACTGCGCTCACTTTCAAAAGCTCCCAGGCGCCCACGTTGGCTGTCGCGTTGGGGGTGCCCTGCAGGTTGATCAACAGCACTTCATCGTCCGCCGCGAGGCAGCCCGTTGCAGCCGCCGAGAGGGTTGCCATGCGGGCCGTCAGGGACGTGACTGCGTAGCCGGGCGCTTCCGCGCACTGCCGCGCGACCGAAAGGGGCGTGGTCGACAGATTGATCGAGGTCGCAACCGTCGTGGTGCCCAGGCATCTATCGAAGACGCACGCGCCCGCCTCGCAGGCCTCGTTGCAGGTGGGTGAGTCGGTGTCCGCGCCTCCAGCGCCGCCGCTGTCACCCGCAGCGCCCGCGCCGCCCGTCAGGCCGTCGCCGTCATCCGTGCCACCCACGCCGCCAGCTCCGCCACCGGAAGCTCCGCCAAGCAGGCCGCCACTGCTGGAGCCACCGGCGTGACTCTCGGCGCCACCAGCGCCCGCTTCGGCGGTGTCGTTTGGTGACCCCGCAGCCCCTGCGCTCGGCTCCGAGGGCGCGGCCCTTCGCGATTCTGCGCCGCTACAGGCGTACACCAGCAACACACCGGACAACGCGAACAACTTTGGTGCGACGTTAAAACGATGGGTTTTGCCGCCGCTCTCTTGGTGCTGGCACAAGCGCCCGCTCCCCTTTGCGTGCCCGGAACGAGCGTGTGCGCCGTAAGTGATGGGCGTGGAGGGATGAAGCTGGACGCCAGTGGCGCAGCACAGGCTTCGCCCGGCGGGGTTAGCGCAAGCGGGTAGCCTAGTCGTTGACCAACACTTGATACGTCCGCGCGCTGGATAGCACGCTGGTGTCGGAGCCACTGCTGCGGATTGCGTGGCAGCGGCTGAGCTGCCGTGTCGGATGGCAGCAGGCGAGAGTGAATGCGGCGTCCCAGCGTAGCAGGCGCAGAACGTCGTCCACCGGCACATGGGCGTGCACGAACGTCACGAGCGTGGTCATAAGCGGCAGCTCGTTCAGTTCGTCAGCGATGTCTTGAATACGCGCCTTGCGGCAGTCCAATCGACGAATGCCGAAACGCTCACGCCAGGACTCGACGAGCGGCAGGTTCAGTTGTGGGTCGACGCTGATGCTTTGGCTCTGCGTCTTCAGCGAAAACATCGCTCCCGTTCGAGCGTGCGCACCGTCACCGACGTGGACCACCCGGTAGGGGCCCGGTCCCCGCATGAACGGTCGCAAGTGCGCGAGCGCGGAGTAGCTCTCCGTCAACTCTTTCGCCGGTCGTTCGGCTTTGGCGAACAGCGGCCACAGCGCCTCGAAGCAATCCCGGCGCATCAAGCGGTCGAGGTAATCGGAGCTCCGGCCCCCGTCTGCTGACGCCGCTGGCGACGTCTGCGTGGCGGGCAAGGTTTGCATGCCCCTGCGTTGTAGCAGTTCAAGGCCAGCCGAGAGGCCGGCTTTAGAGGGTAATGTGGCGTTCGTGCTCCGGTGGGACTTCTTGTTTCATTGACGGAGGAGGCTACCTGCAATGAATCGCAGAAATGTGCTTGTTGGCGGGCGCGGAGGCCGGCGGCCCGCCTTTTGCTAACCGAGTGGTCGTCTCCAACATTCCGAAGGTCTTCACATGAATAACGTTATCTACATCGTCGGTCTAATCGTGGTCGTCATCGCCGTCCTTTCGTTCTTCGGTCTCCGCTGACCGGACCCGCGTGGGCCGACACCAGGAAGACGCTTTCCCGGTGCTGGCCGGCGGCAGGGTTGCGTCGCTTGGGCGCGCCCTTCAACGCGCGGTGGGGCTGCTGTTGGCGAGCTCTGCCTGAATCACCTTGGCCTGCGCGAGGTGGGACTCCACCGTTGCCTTCATCTTTCTCAGGCTAGCAATCAGCTCTCGATCGGTCGCCGCGGGGAGGAGTTCGCTGTCGATGCTGTCGAGCACCTGTTGATGGGCGTCGACCTGCTGTCCGTGTATCTCGCGTCGAACGCCGCGCTCGTCGCCGCGCGTAGTTTGACCAAGGTGGCGTCGCCCGCTTGCTGGAGGGCAGTCGCGCTCTGACTTTGAGTCGGCGTCAGATCAAGCTGCTTGAACAGCTTAGTCTGCTCGGTTTTGCTTTCGGTGTGATGTTTGATGATCATGGCGGCGAAGTTCTTGACGCTGGTGGCTTTAGCCTTGCCCTGAGCCAACTTCGCTTGATCAATCTCCGAGCTGTTTGCCAACTGGGCCACCATCGCAATTTGACTGTCCGTCAGCTGGGTTCGCGCGCTCGGCTCGCTGGCGACCTTGGGCGTCGCCACGGCGTTGCTCGGAGTCGCCTGATTGAGCGAAGTGGGTTGGGGCTCACCCGGCGGGGTTTCCGTGGGCTGACCGTTGGGAGCCGGCATCGCGGCGTCGCCGGGTTGGGGCGTCGAGGTGTCGGCTGGTGCTTCAGCGGAGGCGTCGTCGGGGGTGTTGCTGGTCTTTTGGTCGGAACCGCAGCACAGCGCGGAAAGCGAAATGAAAACGCACAAAGCGCTGCGAATGAAAACGTGTGACATCTAAATCTCCTCGCACGCCGAGCCTTGCTCCGACGTGCAGCGAACGGTGGTGTCGCTCCGTGCACCAAGCGTGCCTCTTCTAAAGCGCAGTTGGACAAGCAACCCAGCCCTGCGATCTTGTCCCTAGCTCGCGGCCAGGCCGCTTTTCGCTAACGAGCGAGACGTTCTGTAACAGCAAGCGCGTCACAAGCGGGCGAGCCTGCGTCGTGGATTTTCACGAGTTAGCGGGGGCGGGCATGCTTTCCACCCAAACCCGGTTGCCTTTGCTTTCGATGGCTCCAAGCTCGGTGATCAGTGCGACGTCGGCGGCGTCGCGGCCGTAGGCCAAGGTGATGCGGCCACCGCGCGGCTCCGCTTGTGTGGCATCGAAGGTGTACCAACGGTCGGCGATGAAGGCCTCGAACCAGGCGTGCAGATCCATCGGGTCGAGCTTGTAGAGGTAACCGACCACCATGCGCGCGGGGATGTGTAGAGCTCGACACAGCGACACACCGATGTGAGCGAAGTCGCGGCACACGCCGGCTTCGTCTTGAATGGTCTCGAGCGCCGAGGTCGATTCGTTGCTCACGCCGTATTTGTACTCGATGTGTTCGCGGATCCAGGCAACAATGGCGTCGACTTGGTCGTAGCCCTGCCGCGCTCCCACGACCACTTCCGCCGCTAGTGTCCTCAACCGATCGGACGGGCAGTAGCGGCTGGGTAACAGGAAGACCAGCGTACCGTCCGGCAGTTGCTCCGGGGGCGTTGGCGGACCGGCCCGATTAATCAAGATAGTTTCAGCGGTCTCTACCTCGACTTCGGTTCTGATGGTGAAGGGCCCGGCAGGCGCAATCATGCGCTGGCAAAGGTTGCCGAAGCCGTCCACGTAGTCGTTCGCGTGGACGAACGGGTCCAGCTCGTACTTTTCGCTGGCGACCCATTGGTCGGGGCCGCTTCTAGGCCTCAGCATCGCCACGAGCGCCGTAGGGGCTTTGGCGCTCAGTTTGATTTCACAGCCGGCTTTCAATCTCATGGGGTCGCACCAGCAATGCGCCGACGACGATGCCGGCACGGTTTCGTGTTCAGAGCCGGCTCAGCAGGTCGGCCTTTTTTGCCTGAAATTCCTGGTCGGAGACGATGCCCTTGTCGCGAAGCGCCCCAAGTCGTTCCAGCGTGGCGAGCACGTCGCCCGGCGCGTCGGAGCTCGAGGCGTTGCCATAGCTTTGAGCCGGCTGTTGCACGTAGCTCGGCTGCTGCGGCATCGAGCGTTCGACGTAGGCCGGGGGGGTGTTGCTCAGGTTGCCGTTGCCGCCGTCGCTGCCGTTGCCGCTGACGAGCGGCAAGCTTTCGACCGTGAAAGTGCCGAATTGACTGCTGAACGATTGTGAGCCGGAGGGGCCGCCCTGCTGCTGCTGCACGCCGCCAATCTGGTGATCGAGCGTGTCGTAAACGCTAATCTGCCCGTCGGCCTGTACGGCCAAGCGCCGCGCTTGGGGGAAGTAGGCGTAGTTCGAGCCGTTCTGCCCGCCGCTCGAGCTGGGGCTGCCCAAATCGGCCGGCCACCAATTGCCGCTGTAGCCACCAAAGCTGCCGAAGCCATTGTGCTGCTGCTGTTGCTGCCCGGAGCTCATGCGCGGCGGCGCTGGCAAAAAGACCTGCGTCGACGCCAGTAGATTCGAGAGCTCCGAGCAGATGCCGCTGACAGTGCCCTGGAGGCCATAATTGAACATGTCGCCCACCATGGTCATGCCGCCCCGCATCCACTGCCCGGAGCCGCCGAGCTCGGGATGGCTGAACTGCGCCATGCCGCCGCCGTTGGAGACTGCGAGCAGCAGCGTCCTCACGGCGTCCTGACTGACCCGATAGCGATCCGACAGATTGGCAATGGTTCGTTCGGCGTCGCTCGTCAGTTGGTTCATGCGCTCTCGATAGGCTGTCGGGGTGAAGGGCGCGCAGCCCAACCCACAAACACCGCATGCGCCCGCCGCGGTCTCGGAGACCCGAGGCGCTGCCGCAAGGAGTGTTTTTGACAGCTCGCGGGCTATAGACGGGCACGCTGGCAGCGCAGCCGGCGCGGGCTGAGCGCAGCTTTTTGTCGCACTGCGCCCTCGCGGTCGCGGCGTATCTGCAGCGACCGCCAAGGGGTCGCTAGCACCCCGCCAAGGCGAACCCAAATTCGCGGGCAAATTGCCGCCCCACGCTCTCGCAAGCGCTACCGCTGGCCGGGTATGCGTCTTGCGTTGCCCGCGGCATGAGAAATTTTCTTAGCGTGTTTGCACTTGGGCTCTGCTTTGCCGTTGGCTGTTCCAGTGACGCCGACCCGGAGCAAACGCGCGAGGGCTTCTGCCGTGATTGGGCAACTAAAGCATGCTCGGCCAAGGTGGTGTCAGCGTGCCAAGCCGAGTCGGCTGACGCATGCCGCCTCACCCAGCAAGCTGCCTGTCAAGGTGTGCTTCCGGACGGGTTCGTGGATGACAACGCGGACGCTTGCCTGAATGCAGTCGGCAGCGCCTACAAAGACGCGGACTTAGACGCGACGGAGCTGGCGACCGTGCTGCGGTTCGGCGCACCCTGTGATCGCCTTGTCCGGGGCGGGCGAGCCAGCGGCGACTCCTGCGAGGCCACGTCGGAATGCGATGCTGCGGCCGGCTTCGTTTGTGTCATCAAGGGCTCCGAGACTAAGGGCACGTGTCAAAAACCGCGCCTCGTGCAGCCCGGCCTCGCCTGCGAGGCGCTTCAAGAAACCTGTAGTGAAGGCTTTTACTGCAACGGTGAGAACTGCGTTGCCGGAGAGGACACCGGCAACCCGTGCTCCACGCAGCAAGAATGCGGGAACGAGGGTTACTGCGCCGCCGATGGCACCTGCGCCGAGCGCTTCGCCGTCCGCACCGAATGCACGGCTGACTACGAGTGCCTCAGCGGCATCTGCTTCACCTTCAAGGACGAACGCATCTGCGTAAACGCGATTCGGCTCAGCCCGAGCGAGCCACTGTGCGATGAGCTGCGCTAAATCGGCTTCCTAGCCTTCATTGAGCTAGCGCCTGCTACGAACGCCAGGTACGGGCGTCTCATTCATTGCTCCGCCCCGCCGGGCGCGTGGCGCTTTGCGGCGGCGGGTGCTGCTCGCAGAACGCGTCGACGGCGTCCCCCAGAAGACGTTGTCGATAGCCGCGCAGTGCGTCCGAGAGGCGCACTGCGCGCCCCTCTTGCAGCTTGGCTTTGAGGTCGCGAACGACTCGCTGGGGCAAGACGTGCTCGGGTGACACCTCGAGCTCGGCGCAAACCTCGGCGCGGAGCAGGCCGAGCCAGGCGTCTCGCCGAATGTCTGCAAACGTCGCGTACGGTAGCGGCTCGATCGGGACGAAGTCAGTGCCAGTGGCCTGCTGCGCGGCGTTGGTCAGCCCGCTAGCTAGGTACGCCCCGTACCGCTGGAGAAAGCTCGGCGAAACGCCTTTGATGCGCGCGAGCGCGGCTGGGGTTTCTGGCAGGCGCGCTGCCAGCGCCAGCAGCGTCTTCAAGTCGGGCGTGTTCAGCTTGTCTTCCGCAGAGAGGGCGTTGTGCCAGTCAATCAAGAAACGCAAGCCAGCTTGGCTCTGCACGCCCAATTGCCATGCGTTGCGAAAGTGCTCGAGCGTGAGCGGCGGGGTCGGCTCGCGTGACGGGTCGAGCGCTTCACGCGACGCATCGAATATTAGCTCGCGTCGGTCCTTGGCGTCGGCGCGCCCGAGCAGAATATCGGTGATGGCCGGCAGGTCATGCACGTCGCTCGCCGCATACTGCAGCTGCGACTCCGAAAGCGGACGAGCGAGCCAGTCGTCGGCTTGATGAGCCTTGCCCGAGCGAGCTCCGAGCAGCTGGTAGCGCAGGTACGCGAGGGCCACGTTGCTCTCCGCGGAAACCAATGCGTAGGCGACCTGCGTGTCGAAGAGCCGTGGCGGGGCGCGGACGTGTAGCCGCTGTTCGATCAGCGCGACATCTTGCAGCCCGGCGTGAAAGACCCACTGCACGTCAGGCCTGGCGAACACGCCGCTGAGCGAGTCCAAGCGGCCGAGCTTCAACGTGTCGACGAGGAAGATCTCGGTCCCGGACGAAATTTGAAGCAAACAAAGGCGCGTCGACCCGCGCCCCGATTCGAACTCGGTGTCCAGGTAGAGACGCGGGCACGAGGCGAGCGCGCTCGCGGCCCGCTCCAGCCCCTCCTGCGAGTCGACGAACACGTACGGAAAGTCATTCATGGCAGGCAGAGGCTTAGCCTACACGGATCTTAGAGCGCCGCGGTTGCCAGTGCGCGGCGGGAGGGGACCTCTAGCTTGTGAAGGAGTGAGGCTACTTGGTTGGCGACGGTGCGCTCGGACCGCCCGCGCGCGGCGGCGATGGCGGCATTTTGCCAACCCAGGCGAACGAGGGAGAGCACGTCGCGTTCGGCTTTGGTCACGCGCTCGTGGTTGGGCTCGCGGCGCTTGCCAAGGCCGAGCAGGTGGGCAACGAGCCCCACCAGCTCGGTGCGGTTGCGAATGCCGAGCTTGAAGGCAGCTTTCGCTAGGGAACTCGAGACTACCGGGTGACCGACGCCGAGCGCGTAGGCGACCGCCTTACCGGTCAGACCGCGGGCGCTTAGCTCCAGCACCTCGGCCTCGAGCTGCGTCAACGCTTGCAAGCGCGTGGCGCGCGGCGTCTCGACGACGGAGTACAACCGTTTGCCGTCGGCTTCGATACGCTCGATGAGCCCCCATCTGCCTGAAATGAGTGCTTGCCATGCGCTCAGCGTGTCGCCCGAGCGGCGTTTGCTCCGGCGGCGTCCGCTCTCCACACCCGTAACGTGTTGGCTGATGTGCTTCCTGACTTGGGCCTTGTCGCGCAGCGTGCCTTGGGCGTGGAGCAGGTGACCATCGGGGCGCAG
>JAYUYU010000711.1:0-10238 GCA_043752365.1 Myxococcales bacterium
GACGCTGATGCCCAGCCGCTCGGCCACGTGTTCGGGGCTCAAACCATCTTGGTAGTAAAGGGTCACGAACTGGCGATCCTTATCGCTGAAGTCGGCGAGTAGCTCGCGGACCAGCTTGGCGCGTTGGTTCAGCATCGCGCTTTCGCACGGGTCTTGGTGCTCGCTGCTCAGCGTCTCGGCCTCGGTCAAGCACACCGAGCTCGGCTCGCGGCGCACGCTGCGCAAGTAGTCGTAAGCGCAGTGCGTGGCCAACATGCCCAACCAGGTGCCGAGCTTGTTGCCGCGGCTTGGCTCGAAGCTGCGCAGCTTGTGCTTGTCGTTGGCGAGCAGCTTCAGCGAGAACGTCGCGTAAATTTCTTCCACCGCGTCGACGCTGATGCGCCGAGCAAAGCGCGCGACGACGCGCTGAATGCAGCTTGTCACCAAGCGCGCGTAGCGCTGGTTCAACTCGCGCCAGGCGTTGGCGTCGCTTTGCAGCAAGCGGTCCAACAGCTCCGTCTCCGACCAGGTGCTCGGCGTCGTCGGGCCCTTGAACGCAACCGCGCTCGGGTCGAGGGTTTGAACGAAGGGGGCAGTTTTGACGGCTACGGGGGACCACATCGGCGACTCCTTTTCGCGGGCTGTGCCGCGGACGAGGAGACGAATTGCAGGCGCCGTGCCGTAATTATTTATAAGCAATTACCAACAGTTACCGGTGATGCGCTCGGCGTAACAGGTGACGGTGACGCGTCACGATACGTAGCTGCTGCTGACAACATCTTACGGCCGGGCCAGGGCGCATCTCCCTCAGCGGGCAGTGGGCGTGTCAGGCTGTTGAGGTGCCGCCGCGTTTGAAGGCTTGGTTGCTGCTGACCGTTGCCCTGATGCAGTCGCTGGTACGGCGCGTGTTTGGCCGGGCGGGCGGCATCGCGGCCTTTCGCCAGGCTTACGATGCTGACGGTTTGCCTCCGGTGACAGCCGCCGAGCGAGCAGAGATGGCAAGCTTCAGCCGCTGTATCGCATGCGGGCTGTGTGACCGCGGCGAGAGCGAGCGGATTGCGGCGTCGGGAGGCGCCTACCGTGGCGTCATGCCGTTGATGTTGTCGGCATCGCGCAGCATGCCCGACTTTCGTGCTGCCGCTTACAGCCTGGGCTTCGTCACCGACGAGGTACTGGGCGAGAAGGAGAGAATCTGCCCGGCCGAGGTGCCCATGCGGCGCATCGCCGCGTTCTTGCGCGCCAAGGCGGCCGAGGTCGGGGGACCCTGGCCGCTACCGTCGCGCATCGATTCGCTGCCGCCGTCCGCGGTCAAGGGCGACTCGGCCTAGCACGCTACTTCACGAGCGAGAGGCGCGGCGCCACCGAGAACGCGGCCAGGTGCCCGCTCTCTTCGGCGACGTAGGCGCCGCAGCGCTCGTCGACGCGCAACAGGTCGGGGATGAGATCGCTGGGTAGGGTGCCCAAGACTTCGCCGTCGCGCGGGCGAATCACGTGGACCTGGTGTTGCGGCACGAACAGCGCGCCGTTGCGCAGCACCGGCTCGAGCCGTCGTGGCTGGTCGGCCTCGACGTGGCGCGAGAACACGTGACTGTAGCGGGGCAGCCCCGTGCTGGCCTCCAGGCACAACAGCGCGCCCGAGGCGGTGTTGGCGATCAGGGCGTCGTCGACCACCAGCCATGCCGTGGTGGGCGAAGCCAGGCCCGGCGGTTGCTCCCAGAGCGGCGCGCCAGTGTCGCGCGACAGCGCACTGGCACCGACGCCGCGCTTGTCGCGCGTAGGAATGATGATGGTGTTGCCGCTGACGAGCGGGGCTTGGCCCGTGCAAGGACGTTCTTCGAGCTCACGCGCCCAGCGTAGGGCGCCCGACCATAGGTCGACGTGCAACAGCTTGCACGGGCCGACCGGGCCGCCCGCAATAGCGAAAGCCGAGTCGTGGTCGATGCAAATGTCGCCCGAGAAGGGTAAGCGGTCGCGCACGCGCCACACCACTTCACCCGTGAAGACGTCGAGCGCGATCAGCGCCGAGTCGCCGCCGGCGACGATCAGCAACTTGCCGGCGCGACGCATGCGGTAGCTGGCCGGACGCCGCCCGCTGTAGCGCCAGCGCACTTCGCCCGAGACCAAGTCGACCGCCGTGACAGCCCGATCACCCTCGGCGACGACGAGCAGCTTGGGCAGCGCCGGACCGTTGACGAGCGCACCGGTTGCGCCACCAGCGGCGCGGGGAGCAATGTGGGTCGTGAACCGCACGCCACCGGTCTCCAAATCGTGCAACTCGACCCGGCCGTCGAAGCCGAGGCGTGCCAAACCGAAGGGCGTGACGACGCTGGCGGCACGGCTAGCGGCCACGCGCCACAGCACGCGCCCGGAGTCGCGCATCAGGCAAGCGGTTTCGCGCTGTGAGCCGACCACGATTTTGTCGCCGCATTGGAAGGTGGCGCGCAAGTCGATGTTCGGAACCGTGGCAACCCAGCGCGGCACGAAGCGCATTTTGCCGCCGTGCTCCCAGGTGCCGCGGCCCGTGGCGGGGCGGGGCAGGCCAAAGCTGCGGTAGCTGTCCGGCTCCGGATTTTGCAGCGAGTCGTTGGCGTTGGTTTCGCTCACCACGTCCACGATGGCGCGGGCCCCGCGAGCCAGCGCGCGCAGTCGCAGGTTCTTGGTTTGCGAAGCGTCGGCGCGTTCCAGCGCTTCGACGAGGCCAAGCGCGAAGCGAGCGCAAGACAGCACGAAGCCGCGCGCCGGCACGTCGGCCAGCGTCGTGCCTTCGTTGTCCGCCGAGGTGCTCGAGCCGATCAGCGAGACGCGCAGCGGGCCGTTGCCGGGGCCGCGACGCACCGACAGTTGCGTGCCGTCGAGCTCGGCGCGGCGAAACACGGCGCGCTCACTACGCCAAGCGTCGAGCACGTCTTCGGCGATGGTAAGCAGGCGCTCGCCCATCAAGAACAGCTGCACTTGCGGCAGCTGTAGCGTGCGGTTCTTCACGGTGAGCGCGAAGCGGCCGCTGGCGAGCAGCGAGTGCAAGTCCGCGCGCTCCAGCCCCGGCGCCTCGGTCGCTGCGCCCTTGCGCTGTTTGAGCTCGACCTCGGCGCTGAAGGCGACGTTGCCCGCCGACTTGGGCGCGATCGCGACCTTGCGGCGCTCGAGCGGAGCGTGAGCGTAGGTCGGGTAGGGCAGACCCAAGGCGCGGCGTGCCGGACCGACCGCGGCCGACGGATTTTGCGTCTCGGCTTGCTCGAGGGCGCGTGCGACAGCCGCCGTCAGCGTCGACAGCGGCAAGCGCCGGTCGAAAATCGCGACGCGTGGGCTGGGCCCAACGCGATAGATGCTGAGCAGCGCGTCGACGCCGTCGGCTTCGAGCCCAATCTCCCAAGCTTCCTCGTCCGAGTAGATCGGGAAGCAGGCGCGGGCGCGTTTGCCGCGGTTCAGTTGCGAGAGGGCATGCCCCAGCTCGACCAACAGCGCTGCCTGCGGCGCTTCAGTAAGTCGAGCGGTGAGGTTGATGCCATCCACGAACAGATCGAAGAGGCCATGAAGCGGGTTGAGGGCTTCGGGGAGCGGGGTTGCAGCATGCGGCCGCACGACGACATCTATCGCAGTCATTCCGTAGAGCGAATCGTAAGAACCCGGGCCCCGAAACGACACTTTTTAGCTGCTTTCGCAGAGGAGTGGACAGCCCAGGTGAAAGGACGCTAGGGGCGTCGCCGGGCCGGTTCGCAGGGGCGCTGATGCTTGCAGCGAGCCAAATGCTCGGGCTTTGATGCGGTTGATGGCCCCGAGCGCGTCGCCGTTGCCGGAGCCACCCACGCCCAGCGTCACTCGGGGGCTGCTGGGTGGCTTTGGCGCCGTACTGGCGTTGGGCGTGGCCATGGCGTGGCTGTGGGGCTTCACGGTCGACGACGCGCTCATCACCTGTCGGGTCGCTTCGAACCTCGCGCGTGGGCTCGGCTACCGCTTCAACAGCGCGGGCCCGGTGGTGGACGCGGTCACGCCGCTGGGCTTTGCGTACCTGCTGGCACCGTTTGCCGGGTCGGGGCCGCTTGCGGCGCTGCAAGCCGGCAAGTGGCTGGGGGTGCTGTCAGTCGCTGTGGCGGCCTTTTGGTTGGGGCGCCGCAGCTTGCAACGCACTTCCGCCAGCTATGGCACGGCGCTGCTGCTGTGTTTGGCCGTCACGGCGCCTGTCTCGGCGTGGGCCGTCTCGGGCATGGAGACCGGACTGGTGACTTTGCTGGCCTGTTCTGCGTTGGGGCAGGGCCGCTTGGCGGACGCGGCAGCGGCCTTGGCAGCGGCGCTTCGGCCCGAGCTCGCGCCCTGGTGCTGCTGGATGCGCTTGGGGTTGCGGCTCCAACAGGGAGCGCCGCTGAGCCGTGCCTGGTCGTCGCCGGCGTTGGTGCTGGCAGCGGTGGCGCTAGTCGGCGGCCTGCGCGCGGCGCTGTTCGGCCGCGCCGCGCCGCTTTCGGTGTTCGCCAAGCCTTCGGATTTGGCTCATGGCGCAAACTACGCTCTGTACGCCTTCGTTCAGACGGGGTTGCCGTTGCTGTGCTGCGCGCCTTGGAGCTTACGTCGCGGCGCAGCGGTGGCGCGCGTAGTCGCGGTCGGCGGCCTCGTGCACTTCGTGGCGCTGACGCTGGCGGGCGGCGATTGGATGAGCCTTTACCGCTTGGCGGTTCCGGTGCTCCCCAGCTTCGTCCTGGGTGCGGCCGAGCTGTGGCGCGTCGCGCCGGCGTGGTCCAGTTGGCTGCGCGTCGCGGCGGCAGGCGCCATGTCCGTTTACCTCGCGGCGGCGGTCGGCCCGGTGGCGCGCGGCGTTGGTCCCGATCGCGCGCGGCTGATTGAAGCCGCCAAGGCGCCGCTCGCTGGCGCGAAGGTGGTAGCGGCGCTCGACGTTGGCTGGCTGGGCGCGGTCGACGACTTTACGCTGGTCGACTTGGCGGGGGTGACCGACGAAAACGTAGCCATGCTGCCCGGCGGCCACACTTCCAAGCGCATCGACGACTCCTTGCTACGCAACCGCGACGTGGACGCGCTCGTCTTGCTGGCGTATCCGCCGTACGACGAGCTGGCCCGCGAGGTCGAACGTCGCGTCTCGCTCACCCCGACAGCGCAAACCTTTCAGGTGGTGGCGCGCCTGCCAATCGCTGGCGGCCGGCAATACTACGTCGTATTTCGCAAGCCGTAACTCAGGCGCTGGCGCTGCGGTCCGCCTCGCGCCCCAGCTGCACCAACGCCTCGCGCATGGCTCGCGAGTCGGCGAAGCGCTGCTGGGGCATGGCCGCCATGGCGCGTTGAATCAACACGCGCCAGGCGTCCGGAATATCGACGGAGGCGCGATGCACGCCGCTGTCTGCGCCGCGTTCGCCGGACCAGAGCGAGGAAGCACTGAGCGGAGGTGGCTCGCCCGTCAGGCATTCGTAAATCACGCTGCCGAGTGCAAAAATATCGGCGCGATGGTCGATCTCCAACCCCTGCTCTTGCTCGGGCGACATGTAGCCGCGCGTACCGAGCGGCGAATTGGCGTTGGTGAGCCGCGTTTCGGCCCATTCCACGCGCGCGACGCCGAAATCGAGCAACTTGACGTGATCGAGCGGTGCGCCTTCCGCTGCCATGAAGCGATCGTCGTCGATACTTCCGCGCAACAGCTCGAGGAAAATGTTGCTGGGCTTCAGGTCGCGGTGGACGATGCCAGCGGCGTGAACCGCGCCGAGCGCGTCGCATAATTGCAGCGCCAAGGGCAGCAGCGTGCTGGGCGGCAGCGGGCCCACGCGGTGCAGGCGCTTGGCCAGCGATTCGCCGTGCAAGCGCTCCATCACGAGGTAGCAGGTGCCATCCGGCAGGTAGCCGTCCTCGAACACCTCGACGACGTTCGGGTGCCAGGCCAAGCCCAGCGCTGCCGCCTCGCGGCGCAAACGGTCGGCCGCCACGGTGTCGTGGGCGACCGCGGCGCGCAGCAACTTGACTGCGACCAAGCCGCCGTCGCTCAGCCGCTCGGCCTCCCAAATGGTCCCGTTTGCGCCCACGCCGAGCTTCTCGGTCAGCCGATACTGGCCCGCGACCACCACGCCTTGCTGGAAGCCGGCGGTGCCGCGATCGCGAGTTTCACGCAAGGTTTGCGAGCGTTCCAGCGCGTGGATGCGCACCAAATGAGCGCGCGCCTGAATGCGGCGCCGCCACTCGTGCGTCGCGAGCAGCCCCAGGCCCAATCCGATCGAGAGACCGGCGCCGGCTCCAAACGGCAGCTCGAGCAGCTCGGACCCGGCTGCCGCCGTGACCCCGAGCAAGCCGCCAAGCCCGACCCCAGCACCGACTGGCCACAGGCCAGGCACGCGCCAGGTAACCCAAAACTCTTCGGTCTCAGACTGTGGACCGTCCTGGCTGGGCACCGCTTTGACCTGACCCGCGGGCAAACCGAACAGCAGTGGCACGCTAGACAACTCGGCTTGGCGCGCCAGCGAACACAGGCCGTCGCTCTCCTCGGCCGAATCGCGCCGAACCCGAATGCTGCCTCGCCACCAGGCAGGGCCGGAAGCCAGCGTCCGCCAGCGCTCGGTGCGGCCTTGCTCACCACCCAGCAACTCCAGCTGGCGGTAAGCGCCGCCCGGATCGGCCGTGCCGCGCAGTACGTGCGCCCACGCGCCCAGGCTGTCGGGCCCCACGATGTGCGGCGTGGTCCGCAGCACCGAGTCGCGGCCAAAGCGCGACGCGAATGCGACGAGAGCGGAATGCCACAGCTCGACAGGGACGAGGCGCGTCTCGTCATCGAGGTAGTCGCGGTCCAGCTTGGTGCTGAGCAAGAAGGCGTCAGCTTCGGCCCGACCGTGCTCGCTTTGGACATAGCTGAGCAGGCTTTTTACCCTCGAGGCGGTTGTCTGCCCGCCGCCAAAACGCCTGTGCACGCTCAAAGCCTACTGGCTGTCCGGCTGTCGGACAAGCCGGGAGGCCGGCCACGCGGCAGTTGTTTGGGGAGGTCGGGGCAGGTTCGAGCGTATTACGGGGCGTGGCGGAGAATCACCGACTTCGGCCCCCGCTAGCGCGGGCTGCTAGGCGCGCCGTGTTTCAATCCGGTTTCGGCGGAATTCCCGCGCGATTGTCGCGTGCACCAGGCTACGCAAGTGTTATCCTCAAGGTACAGGGATGGAGCAAATGGCGAAAGCACTGAGCACCAAGAGCGCGTTCAAGCGCTGGCAGCTTGTGGGGCTCGTCGCGCTCTCTCCCTTCGTGCTCGGCGAAACGCAAAGTGCGCACGCTGACCCATTGGCGGTCGTCGCAGGACAATCGCTCGATGTGCGCGCCGACCATCTCGACGTCGACATCGCCAAGGGCACCGCGGTGCTCCAGGGTCACGTGCGCGCCGTCTTGGGTGAGCTCGAGGTCGAGTGCGCAAAAATCGACGTACGTTACGACGAAGCTCCCGTGGTGCGTTATGCGCGCGGCTCGGGCGACGTCACCGTGCGGCTCAAAGGTATCGAAGCCAAAGCCGCCACGCTCGAAGTCGACGTGGCGCGTCGCAGCGTGCGCTTGCAAGGCGGTGTGAAGGTGAGCCGCGGTCGCGGTTGGGTGACGGCGGAGGCCGCGCAAATCGACATCGCCACGCGCCACGTCACGCTCGACAACGTCAAGGGATCAATCCCTGTCCAAGCGCCCTCCCGCTAGCGCGAGCGGATGGCCAGGCGGCGCGACGGGCCCTTACCGCCCGGCAGGCTCGACGGCGCAGGCCGCGCCGAAGACCTAGCTGGGCGGGGTGAGGCGCGATAGCCAGAAAGCGAGCAGAGTCGCCACACAGGCGCAGCCGGCGGCGGAGCGCTCAAGACGCACCGAGCGCGCAAAGGCGGAAACGCGGGAAAAAAAACCGATTCCATCGCGCCTTTTTGTGGGGCGTGTTTCTTGCTACATGGTTTAGACTCCCAATGTTGGCCTCGCGCCAACTCGGGCCCCATGGAAATCAAGCAACAGCTACGCCTGTCCCAGCAGCTGGTGATGACACCCCAGCTGCAGCAGGCCATCCGGCTCTTGCAGCTTTCGCGCCTTGAGCTGATTGAAGAGGTAGGGCGCGAGCTGGACAACAACCCAGTGCTGTCCGACGAGGACGCCGGGGAGGCGCGCAGCCGGGGCGACGAGCCGCGCGGTCGGGTCGAAGGGCAGCCCTCGAAGCTCGACGAGCCCGAGGCGTTCTCACGCACGACCGAAGCCAACACGACCGAGAAGGCTTCGCGCGAGGTCGACTGGGAGAAGTTCCTCGAAAACCGTACGCTGCAGACGGCCCCGGGCGGGGGGCGCAACGGCTTCGACGAGCTGCCGCCCATCGAGCAGAACCTCACCAAGCCGCGCAACTTGCAGGACCACCTGCTGTGGCAGCTGCAGATGAGCGACTTTTGCGACGACGAACGCCGTTTCGCCGAGCTGGTGATCGGCAACCTGGACGATAAGGGCTACCTCGACTTGGCCGGCGTCGAGCGCCAAGACGGCACGCGCACGCCCGACCTCACCATCGAAGAGCTAGCCGAAGAGAGTGGCCTTCACCTCGAAGACGCGCCGCTCGTGCTGGAGATGCTGCAGAACTTCGACCCGATTGGCGTGGCTGCGCGCGACCTGCGCGAGTGTCTGCTGATTCAAGCCAAGTCGGCGGGCTACGAAGAAGGTGAGGCGGTGCTCACCATCATCCAGAATCACCTGCACCACCTCGAGCGTCACAACTACCAAGCCATCTCGCGCGAGATGAAGCTGACGCTAGAGGACGTGTACGAAGCGGCCAAGGAAATCCAGGATTTCGAGAGCCGCCCGGCGCGCAACTTCTCCGATCAGGACGACCGCACCATCGGTATCACGCCGGACGTTTACGTCATCAAAGACGGCAGCGATTTGGTGGTGCTCGACAACGACCGCGGCGTGCAGCGCTTGTTCATCAATGAGGCGCTGACCAAGCGCTTGATGAAGGACCCGTCGGCCAAAGAGTTCATCGGCGAGAAGCTGCGCAACGCGCAATGGCTCATCCGCGCCATCGAACAGCGCCGGAAGACGATCATTCGCGTTTCCGAGTGCATCGTCGAAAAGCAACGCGACTTCTTCGAGAAGGGCGTCTCGTTCTTGAAACCGATGATTTTGCGGGACGTGGCCGAGGCCGTCGGCATGCACGAGTCCACCATTTCACGCGTCACCACCAATAAGTACATGCACACGCCTCAAGGCTTGTTCGAGCTGAAGTACTTCTTCAACTCCAGCATCCGGCGGGTGGCCAACGAAGACATCGCGAGCGAAAGCGTCAAGCAGGCCATCAAGAAGCTGATTGAGGATGAGGACAAGTCCAACCCCGTCAGCGATCAGGCCATCGTCGAGATGCTCGAAAAGATCGAGGGCATCAAAATAGCGCGCCGCACGGTCGCTAAATACCGCGAAATGCTGGGAATTTTGGCATCATCGAAGCGCAAACGGCTGTTTTAGTCGGGCGGGCCCCCGTGCCCGTAAACGTCTGTCGATACCGCACAAGTTTCAGGCCCTTCCGCTGGCCTTGAGGCCCGCCTCAAAGCCGGCCTCGTAGTTAAGGAGCGTTTGCATGCCTCGGTAGAGGACGAGCCAACCTGGCTCGCCGTTGCGCTTGAGGTGCCCGCCCAAGCCCGCGATGGCCCAAAGGGCGTCGCGGGCTGTTGCCTTGGACGGGACATTCCGGGAGCCTAGAAGACGGAGTATCTTGAGCTGTTGGGTCGTTACGACCTCCGTTGCCGGAGCGTCGGGATCGTGTCGAGCTCGACTACGCAGCCAGAGCAGCTCGCAAGCGATGGGCAGGCTCATGGCGAGCACAATCAGCAACGCATGAAGGCTCTCGAACTCTCGGCTTTCGTAGGCACAGCCTGTTTTTAGGGCCTTGTTGAATTCTTCGATGGTCCATCGGGCGCGGTAGTTGTCGACGACGGTTGCGACCTGCTTTTCGGAATCGACGGGCAGGGTTGTGAAGAGCAACCATTCCACCGCGGGCTCTCCAGTCGGCGGGTTCGGCTCGCTGACGTGGACGACGTTGAGCGTGAGGGTCTTCGGAATGAAGGCTTCGAGGTGCCCAGGACGTTTGACTACGACTGCGGTGGCAGAAAGCTGAGCTGCGCAAGGCGGGCGTTGCGGACGGGCCGGTTCTTGTTGGCCCGAGGCGCGCTGCTGCGTTTGCGCTCGGAAAGGGGGACTTCACGCTCGAAAAGCCCTTCCAAGCTCCGAGCGCGCTCCTTTATGGGGAGCCATTGCTCAGCAAGGTCCTCCGGATCTCCGACCTTGCGATCGTG